>JBHHXA010000073.1:0-9496 GCA_046756805.1 Acidimicrobiia bacterium | reverse complement strand
GTCGCGATCGAACGGGTCGATGTGGGGCAGCACGAACTCGTCCCATGCTCGCCGCAGCGGATCTGCGGCCTCGGTGTGCACGCGGAGACCCGCGGGCAGACGCTCCAGAACCGTGCGGAGGCTCATCGGCGTCTCCACCCTCGTCCTGGCGTCGGTGGACGTGAACGACGCGTTGACCTCCACTGCGAGTTTGGCGGTGAGCGCGACGAACTCCGGTCCCAGCTCGGGGTAACGGCGGTCGAGCATCGACTTCAGCTCGTCCTCACCGGGGAACTCCTTCTCCCAGATGATCCAGCGGTCGGCAAACGCCTTGTTCAACGTCTGGGTGCCCGCGTAATCCCTGAGATCGGTCGGGTTGAGCGTGCCGAAGACGCGGACGTCATCGCGCAACCGGACGACCTCCCCTGTTGGGAGCTCCAGGGCGCGGTGCCGGTCCAGAAGCCCGTGGAGGGCGAAGAGCGTCTCGGCACCTGCGGCGTTCAACTCACTGAGGTTGATGATCGCCGGCCCTCGCAGAGCGCGGGTGATGTCCCCGTCCTCCCACCTGCTCTCCGTGCCGCCCTTGCCGTCTCCGTAGAGCTTGACCGAGCCGATCAGCGTGATGTCCCGCACCTCACCGGTGAGCGGGATCCGGTAGTGCGGCATGCGGAGCATCGCCGCGAACTGCTCGAGGTCGTGGTCCTTGCCGGTCCCCATGTGGCCCCGGAGCGCCACGTGCAGCGGCGTGTCCGCGAAGTGGTCGCGTCGCACCGCTTCGATCTGGGCGATCCGGTACAACATGCCGAGATCGATGTAATAGGGGTCTGGTGCCGGGATGTGGGCGATGCGTTGGGTGTAGTCGGGCAGATCGGCGGGAACGTCGACGGCCTCGAGCTCGATCGGCTTTCCGTCTCCTGACGGATCGACGAAGGTGATCGTTTCAGGCATTCACTCTCCTGAGGGTCGGGTGATCGTAGAAGACTCGTTCACTGCCGTGGGCCCACCAGGTGTCGCCACCCATCGTGGCGATGGTCTGGTACAGCGTCGACCGCACCCCGTCGACCATGGCCCCGGCCAGATCCTCGGGTCGTTCGACCACCTGGTTCCGCCCGTATGCGGCCATCACGGTCTCGTCGCCGATCCCGATGCCGAGCACGACGGTACCCGATGCCTGGACCGCGTCGACCGCTTCGGCCAACGACTGCACCGAGCCCCGGGTCATTCCGTCTGCGAGCACGACGAGGATCCGGGTCGACACGTTGCGGCCGGCCAACCTCCCCGCGGCAAACGAGACGTTGAACTCGTCCACGTTGGCGGCTTTGTCGAACATCGAGACCGGCGGCGTCCCGTCGGGATCGAGCCGAGCCCGGCGGGCCGCATCCGTCGGTGAGGCCGCCGTGAGAAAGAGGCCGGCGAGCATGTCTTCGGCCCGGCGCCAGCGATCGTCGAACGACTTGACGAGATAGTGGTTGACGGTGCGAGTCAGCCGCTCGGCCGCTCCGCCGTAGCCACGGCGCAGGGCGCCGGTGGCCCGATGCCTGCGGTCGGTGTACGAGGTCTCGGTGTCGTCGGGCGCCGCGGCGAACGAGCGGTTGAACAGGGCGACCTCGAAGTCGATCTGGAGCTCGTTGCACAACCGCGCCAGCGTCCAGGCCCCCAACGTCGCCGCCGCCAGGGCCCAGGCCGACTTGCGCGTCTCGCCCGAGGTTCGGGGCTGGAGCATGCTCGCCGATCCGTCGACGAGCAGACTCAAGGCGTAGGAGCGCCGTGTCGGGAGGTCGCGGCGCTCGAACATCCGCTCGTACAGGCCGCCCCCCAGGAGCAGGGCGGCGTACGGAGTGAGATCGCCCGCGTCGTATCCGGACCGGAGCCCGCGACGCTGGTTGGCGAGGAACAGCGGGTACAGCTCGCCGCCCACGCTGCGCTCCGCTACCTGCCACTTCCGGGCCGCCTCGGCGATGAGCCGGGCGCCGTCGTGGCCGAAGGCGCGGAAGCGATCGGGGAATCCGGTGACGACGAGCTTGCCGCCCTGGCCGGTGGGGAGATACACGGTGGGCGCCTCGCTGACGCGCACGAGCTGATCGGTGGCGGGGTCCCCTGCCTGGTCGACATCGCCCGCCCTGCCGTCCCGTGCCGCCACGGCTTGTGCGGCGTCACGAGTCCTGTCGTACGACTCAACGGTCGCCAGCGGTGGTGTCACCATCCGGACGGCATCGACGCTCTTGGCGATGGCGGAGCCGTCCGCCTCGTCCTTGTCGCTGCGGAGCGTCGCCGAGTCCGTGGCCTCCACCTCCGTGACGAGCCCATGTCGCCGCGCAATGGCCAGAAGGTCGAGCGCCGCCCCACCCACGTTCCACGGATCGGCAGCGTCCCGGATCGAGGCGATCACGTCCGAGGCGTCGCTCAGAGCCGCCGCGACGTGCGGACGCACCCGCCGCTCCAGGTCGTCGCGGCCCAGGTAACCGCCCACGAGCAAGAACGCGGAGAGGGCGAACTGGCCCAGAGGCCTGGCGTCTGCCATGGCGTCGCGCACCGAAGCGCGATACAGGTCTGCAAGCACGGAGCGTGCTCCCGGGTATGGCGTGAAGTAGCGCCACTCCTGACGGGCGTCCTCGAGCGACAGGAACAGCGCCTCGGCCGCCCTTCCCCCGGCGCGGTCGAGCGCGTCGAGCAGCGACACCGGTGCTCCGGGGTCGACCGGGTCCTCGTCGGGCGGCGGGGAGGCATCAGCCGGGGCGTCGGGAAACAGCGAGAGCGTGTCGCGGATCGGCTCGCGTTCGGGAGCCTCGGCGACGGGCTCCGGAATCCAGCTCCGCGGAAGCGGCCGCTTCTCCTCGAAATCCGTGACGGCGAGATGCACGACCTCGTGCAGCGCGGAGGTCAGCGCCACCTCGGTTGGGGTCACCGGCGCCGAGCGGGCGTAGGCCGCCTGGAACACGCCGGGGTCGACGACGATCTCGTCCTCGGCCACCGACGCCTGAGAGCCGAGACGCACCGTGAGCCTTTCGTTGCCCGAAAGGGTTCTCGCAAACCTGGTGATGGCAGGGGCCACGCGCTGGTAACGCGCCACCACGGCCTCGATGGCCCTCTCCTCGGGGGGCAGGACCTCATTCAGCACCGATTGGTCACGACGTGGCATCAACCACCCATCATGCCACACGGCTCTGAGCGCCAGGGGCGCGCCCACCGACTCTGCTGCGACCCGATGCCCTTCATCCACTCGAGGATGCTGCCGGCAAGATCCTCACGCACGTTTTCGTACCCGTGGCCATCCTGAAAGGTGAGGATCCTGACGTGGCGGGTCCGTCTCCCTGGGCTCTGTGCATCCTGCCTTGAAGCAGGATGTCATCGCGACGAAAGGAGATGGGTGAGGACATGTGGCACGGGGTTCCGGAGCCGACTCGCTTCGCCGTACGCTGGCTTTTGGCGTGTCATGGCGTGCATCGCCAAGGGGGAGGTCAGAGAACTGAGCTACCTGAGGGCCATGGCGAGGACCCGCCGGGTATGCCAGTCTGAATTCGCCCCGTTTGGGCTTGACACAGGAGAGACCCGTGGACGACCTCCAGGTGACGGCCGACCTCGTGGTGCCGTCATCGGAGCTGTCATGGTCGTTCTCGACCTCGGGCGGACCGGGTGGCCAGCACGCCAACCGCTCGGCATCGCGTGCGACGCTGCGTCTCGACGTGGCCGAGAGCTCGGCGTTCGACTCCGACGACCGAATCCGGCTCCTCGAGAGCCTCGGCTCGCGCCTCGTCGGCGGCGTGTTGAGCGTTTCCGTCGATGAGTCTCGTTCGCAATGGCGCAACCGGCAGATGGCCCGGAGCCGGCTGGCCGACCTGCTCCGCGAGGCCCTGGCTCCACCCCCACCGCTGCGGCGTCCCAGCCGTCCCGGGAGGGCGGCGCGCCGGCGCCGGCTCGAGACGAAGCGGCGCAGGGGAGCCACGAAGCGACTGCGGAAGCCACCCGAGCCCGAGTAGCGACGCAGCCTCAGGCGGTCGCGGTTTCCACCAGGTCCACGACCCTCCCCGCCAGTTCGCCGCCGAAGACGTCGATGAACTGGAGACCGGTCGGCGTGGGCTCGAAGTTGAACACCCCGAAGCTGTTGGTTGCCTTGGCCTCCATGCGCTTCGCCCACGATCCGGTTCGACGGCCGTTGGTGCCGATGAAGAGGGTGAGACCATCGATCTCGCCGAGCACGGCGTCGGCGTTGAGGCCGATGTCCTGCGGCGGTGAGAAGAGGAGTGCGATCCCGTCGAACTCGATGTCGGGGCTCGCGGCGTCGGCGACCACCGCGGACGTTCCCGCGCCCTGCCAGCCCACCATGAAGACCTTCTCGAACCCGTTGCCGGCCACCCAGGAGTAGACGGCTTCGAGGTCGGTCGGTGAGGAGCGGATGTCGAACTGGCCTCCGGAGCTGCCGTGACCCCGCCAGTCGAACGCGAGCACGGTGAAGCCCTCGCGAACGATCGCGGCGGTGTAGGGCAGGGCGTTCTCCGAGCTCTGCGGGGGGCGCTGGCCCGCGGAGCCCGGAGTGGGGTTGTCGAAGTCGTGACCGACGATCACGGCCACGTCACCGCCCTCCCAGAAACGCCCGAACAGCTCGATGCCGTCTGCAGTCTCGATCGTGACCTCTTCCCACGGCGGGGGTTCGAGCGTGACGTCGAGCCGTCGCTGGTCGGCGATCGCGGTGGTCGTCGTGGTTTCAGCCGCGGTTTCGCCCAGGGTCGTCGTCGGTTCGCTCGTCACGGTGGCAGCAGGAGCGGCTTCGCTCGTCCCGGTGTTTCCGGTGGCGGCGACTGCCGGCCCACCGCCGGTCGTCGTGCCGCAGGATGCGGCGACGAGCGCAAGGGTGGCGAGGGCGGCTGCGACGCGTCGATTCATCATGGGGAGACCTCGTGGTGTACGGGACGGTGTCACCCGACAAGACCCGGTGCGGGTCACCTTGCGCGACACAACAGCCACCGCACCGGCGACTCCTATCATCACGCCGATGCATTACGACCTCACGACACTTCCCTCCGGTCTCCGGATCCTCTCCCAGGACATGCCTTCGGTGCGATCGGTCTCCATCGGCATGTGGGTGGATACCGGCAGCCGCGATGAGCGGCCGGAGGAAGCCGGGACCTCGCACTTCCTCGAGCACCTGCTCTTCAAGGGATCCGACGCGATGCCGGCGCAGTACATCAGCGAAGCCTTCGATGCGATGGGCGCCCGCCACAACGCGTTCACCTCGAAGGAGTACACCTGCTACTGGGCGAAGGTGCGGGACGCGGATCTCCCGCTCGCCACGGAGATTCTCGCCGAGATGCTGCAACGACCCGCGTTCCGCCAGGACGAGATCGACTCGGAGCGCCACGTGGTGCTCGAGGAGATCAACATGAACGAAGACGACCCGACGGATGTCGCCCACGAGCTGTTCGTGCGCGCCCTCTGGGACGGCCACCCGCTGGCGCCGCCCATCCTGGGCACCCGCGAATCGATCACCGCCATGACCCGCGACACGATCTCGGGGTACTGGGGGCGTCGCTATGCCTCTTCCTCCGTCGTCGTCGCCGCAGCGGGGAGGATCGACCACGAAGACCTCGCCTCCCGGATCGCAGCGGTGATGGGCGACTGGGAGGGCAGCGTCGAGCAACGGAAGCCGGAGGTCCCTTCGCCCCACGCCGGGGTGAGCGTGAAGCGACGAGACACCGAGCAAGCGCACCTCGTCCTCGGCACGCCCGGCATCTCTCGGGCCGACGACCGGCGTTGGGCGCTCAACGTGGCAGATCACGTGCTCGGTGGCGGCATGTCCTCGCGTCTCTTCCGCGAGATTCGAGAGGAGCGAGGTCTCGCCTATGCGGTCCACAGCTTCCGGATCCCCTTCCTGGAGACCGGCGCCACCGCGGTGTACGTCGGGACGACGCCCTCGCAGACGGCCGAGGTGCTGAAGCTGGTGCGGAGCGAGTTCGACAAGCTGATGGGCGATGGCCTCAGCGCGAGCGAGATCGAGCGGGCGAAAGGCAACGTCAAGGGATCGCTCGCTCTGTCGCATGAGGACTCGTCGAACCGGATGACCCGGCTCGGAAGGGCTGAGCTGACCGGTGTCGAGCACCTGTCCGTCGACGAGATCGTCGAGCGCATCGAGGCGGTCACCAACGAGGACGTCATGGAGGTGGCCCGGGCGGTCTATCAGGGGCCGTATGTGCTGGGCGCCGTCGGACCTTTCGACGGCGAGGACCTCGAGGAACACGTCCGGTGATCCGGGTCGCCGTCTCGGGTGCGGGCGGCCGGATGGGCCGCCTCGTGGCCGACTCGGTGGCGACGGCGGATGATCTCGACCTGGCCGCCTGCTTCGACCCCCGCTGTGCGGGCGAAGCCGTCGCGGGGGTGGCGGTCACCGCCGACCCCGAGGAGTTCGCGGCTGCGGATGTGGTTGTGGAGTTCACGGTGCCTGCGGTGGTCCGGGAGAACCTGCGCCGGTGGCGAGCTCTCGGCCTCCACGCCGTCGTCGGCACGTCCGGTGAGGGCCCGCCGAACTGCCTGGTCGCACCCAACTTCTCGATCGGCGCGGTCGTGATGATGCGGCTCGCAGAGCTGGCCGCACCCCATTTCGCGGCGGCCGAAGTGATCGAGCTCCATCACGACGCCAAGGCGGACGCCCCGTCCGGTACGGCGCTGGCGACCGCGGAGCGCATCGCCGCCGCAAGCGATCAGGTCCGCAAGGCCGACTCGGTCGAGAGCGTCGCCGGGGCGCGGGGCGGGGCCGTGTCGGGGGTGCCGGTTCATGCGGTGCGGCTGCCGGGGCTCGTTGCACACCAGGAGGTGCTCCTCGGTGGGCCCGGGGAGACGCTGACGGTCCGCCACGACACCACCGATCGCACCGCGTTCATGCCCGGCGTGCTGCTTGCGGTGCGATCCATCTCACAGCTCGAGGATCCCGTCACGGTCGGCATCGAGGGTTTGCTCGGGCTCTGAAGCCCGCGATCCGCAACCGCTTCGCTCGTGGCGGCGGGAGTTCAGAAGAGAGCGCTGGCCAGCTGCCGCCTGTAGGCAGTGGTCAAGGGATGCCCGTCCCCAAGGACACCGAAGATGTCGAGCATGGCCTTGCGGGCGTCCTCTTTGCCCTCGCCCTTCGATCGCACGACGTAGAGGAGATGGTCGAGCGCCGGCTCGTACTCGGACTGGGCCGCGAGTGCGCTCGCCAGCTCGATGCGGGCCACGCTGTCCGCCGGGTCCGTCTCGACCTTCGCATGTAGCACACCGACATCGTCGCGCCGACCCGACCCGACCCGCGCCGCAGCCTGGAGCTGCGAGACCTCCGGCGTCGGGCTGAGCTTGCCCAACAGGATGAGCGCGTCCTCGGTCTCTCCCCGGGAGAGGAGCAGGCTGGCGAGGCTCGTCCCCGCCTCCTGATGATGGGGACTCTGCTCGAGGACCTGGCGGAAGATGTGCTCGGCGCCGGTGACGTCGCCGCGCAGGGCAGCGTCTCGTCCGTGGTCCACCGCCTTGTCCAGCTCGGTCGGGAGTATGCCCTCCAGCCATTTGTTGAAAGCGTCCTGTGGGATGGCGCCGCTGAAC
Organism: Acidimicrobiia bacterium; assembly: GCA_046756805.1. Taxonomy (GTDB): domain Bacteria; phylum Actinomycetota; class Acidimicrobiia; order Spongiisociales; family UBA5794; genus CAMYMC01. The sequence goes on along the minus strand of JBHHXA010000073.1, from coordinate 1,957 downwards.
TGGCTGACCGGGGTGCCGTCGCGGAACGCGATGACGGTCGGGATGCTCTGGATCCCGAACTGGGCCGAGAGCTCCTGATTCTGATCCACGTCGATCTTCACCAGCTCGAACACGCCGGCGCCTTCCGCCGCGGCTTGCTCCAGCATCGGACTCAGCGTCTTGCACGGTCCGCACCACTCCGCCCAGAAGTCGACGACGACCGGCACGTCCCTGCTCCGCTGGAGAACAGCCTGCGGGAACTCGTCGGCGGAGATATTGGTGACGTGTTGTTGCGGTTCCATGGCCCAAACGCGGTAGCGAGCGAACGATTGCAGGATAGTTGGAGCGAATCTTGTTACCGTCGTGTCGAGATGGACACGATGAACCCAACCCCATTCGGTGAGGTCCTGACGGCCGTCGTCACGCCCTTCGACGACGATGGCGCAGTCGACTACGGCACGTTCTGGAGACTCACCCGGTACCTGATCGATCACGGCAGCGACGGCATCGTCGTTGCCGGCACGACCGGCGAGTCGCCCACCCTGTCGAAGGTGGAGAAGATCGCCCTGTTCAAGGCCGCGGTGGACGCGATCGGGGACAGGGCATCGGTGATCGCCGGCGCCGGGACGTACGACACACGGGAGTCGATCGAGCTCGCGGGCCGTGCCGCGGAGGTCGGATGTGACGGCGTCATGGCCGTGACGCCGTATTACTCCAGGCCGCCGCAGGAAGGCCTGTACCGGCACTTCTCCGCTATCGCGGACGCCAGCGAGCTGCCCGTCCTGCTCTACAACATTCCGTCGCGCACCGCCCGGCTCATCGAGGTCGAGACGCTGGCCCGTCTCGCGACCCACGATCGCATTGTCGCGGTCAAGGATGCGGTCGACGACATCGAATTCACCGAGCGGTCCCTGGCGGAGCTGCCGGGCGACTTCGCCGTGTACTCCGGCTCGGACTCCATGACCCGCGCCATCTGCGAGGCCGGGGGAGCCGGGGTCGTCTCGGTCGCCGCGCACCTCGCCGGCCCGCAGGTCAAGCGGCTCACCCATGCCGCAAAGTCCGGCGAGACCGGTGAGGCGGCCAAGCTGCACGACGCCCTGATGCCGCTCTTCGACGCCTTGTTCGTCGAACCGAGTCCGATGCCGCTCAAGGCGGGCCTCGAAGTGCTGTGGAGCCCCGTGGGAGAGCCGAGGCTGCCGCTCGTGGCTGCTGCCCCCGAGACCACGCGGCTCATCGAGGATGCCATGGAGGCCGCCGAGGCCGTATGACAGTCTCAGTCGGGTTTCTCGGCGGACTGGGCGAGGTCGGTCGCAACTGCGCTGCCATCGAAGTCAATGGGACGCTCGGTCTCATCGATTGCGGACTCATGTTTCCCGAGGAGGACATGCTTGGGGTCGACCTCGTGCTTCCCGACTTCGCATCGGTACTCGAGCAGAGAGACCGGCTCGCCTGCGTCATCCTCACCCACGGCCACGAGGACCACATCGGTGCGCTCTCGTACCTGCTGCGTGACGCCAACGTACCGGTCTACGGCAGCGCTCTCGCGGTAGAACTCGCTCGTCCCCGGCTCGGCGATCACGGGCTCGACGTTGACCTTCGTGCGATCGAGATGGGGCAGTGGGTCGACGAGGGGGCGTTGCGGTTCAGCCTCGTGCAGGTCGCTCACAGCGTTCCCGAGGCTGCGGGCGTCGCGTTCGACACCCCCGAGGGCCTCGTCGTGCACTCGGGTGACTTCAAGCTCGACCCGATGCCCATCGACGGCACGCCCACGGACCTGGCCACGTTCGCCGAGTTCGGTCGGCGCGGCGTCCGGTTGCTACTGGGGGACAGCACGAACGCCGAGCGCCCCGGGCACGTCCCTTCGGAGTCGACGGTAGGCGCCGCGCTCCATGACATCGTGGGGAAGGCGGAGGGAAGGGTCATCGTTGCCTGCTTCGCCAGCCACATTCACCGGATGCAACAGGCGATCGATGCGATC
>JBHHXA010000072.1:0-9507 GCA_046756805.1 Acidimicrobiia bacterium | reverse complement strand
GGGCGATCGACCACTATGAGTCTGCGGCGGACGCACGGCGCTCGCTCCTAGGGCGAACAGCCCTCGGCGGGTTCCAGCGGGGCGTTGACGAAGAACTCCTCGAACCCGGCCGCGGGGAACGGCACGGTCGTGCCCCGCACAGTGATCCCGCCGCCGGGCACACGGGTGAAGGTGGCGACGGCATTGGCGCCGGTGTCGTCGATGCCGAATTCGAGGCTGTAGACGAACTCGATCCCCATCGTCTCACCTGCTGCGGTCAAGGTCCCTTTGCTCTCCACGGGCACCGTGACCGTCTCGCCCTCGGCGAGCGTGAACTCGAACCGCGCCGTCATGTCGATGTCCACCCCCCCGGGGGTGCCTCCAAACGTGAGGATTCCCCGCCACGCCCGGCCGTCGCAGGAGGACGCGGTCACGGTGGCGGTATTGCCGAACTTGGTATCCGTCCACTCGATGGCGCCGCCCCTCCCGATCCGCACCGTCGACTCGGCGGTCACCGAGTAGCCGAGGTGATCTGCCCGGAATCCCAGCAGTTCTGTCCCGGGGTCACCCGAGGTGTACACCGCGTGTAGGGTGCCTTCGGTGCTCGTCGGCCCGATGGCGGGGGCGATCGATCCCAGCAGTGGCTGCTCGACCTTCACGATGGCGCTGGTCACGGGCCGCTCGTTCCAGTCCTCCACCTTGGCGACGAAGCCAACGGTGTCGCCGTCGGGAGCAACGTTCGCCGAAGCCGGATCGAGCGTGAGGTCGAGGCAGAACTCACGGGACCCGGGCCCGGAGTGGGGCACCGCCAGCTTCGAACCGGCAAGATCCACGTCGCGATCGTACGAACCTTCATCGCCCAACCGGTCGACAGCCTCGCCGAGCTTCGACTCCGAAAAGGTCGAGGTCGGAGCCGCGACGACCGTCTTGTATCCGTTCTCGTATTCGTGGGTGACCGTGGTGGTGTCACCGGACACGGTCTCGGTGACCGTCTCACGCCCCGGAGGGTCGTCGCTTCCGGACTCGACCGTCGCCGTGTGCCCGTCGACCGTCGCCGTCCTCGTGATCTTCCCCGTCCCGTCGGGAGCGACCGTGACCGTGGCCCCGCGAGCGTGGGTCGACGAGGCGCCCGCGCGGTCGCTGCGACCGGTGAGGGTGTACTCCCCCGTCCGGTTCCCATCAGCACCCCAGCACACGTCGTGGACGACTTCGAGGGTCGTCTCTACCAAAGAATCAACTCCGGTCGCCGAATCCGTCCCCTTCGCCACGACGGTGGTGGTCGTCCGTTCCACACCAGACTCCGGGTCAAAAACAGTCGACGTGGCGACGGTCTTGGTACCGGCCATCGTGCCCTTGGTGAACGGCGTCTCGGTGCGGGTGACGTCATCCGTGGCCGGCGACGGGCCCCATCGTGGGGGTGACGGGTTCGGGAATCCGGGCCGGGAGCGGGACGCCGTGTCTGCGGGGAGGCCCGCGGCGAGCGCTCGAAGGACCTCTGCAATGGCGAGCGCTGCCGCTTTTGATGTGTCGGGCTCTGTGAGGATCGCCGGCCAATCCACGACGCCCATCGCCGCCACGGTGTCGAGGGTGGGAGCCCCAGGACCGGCTTCTCCGAACGCCAATGCTGCGGCGGGCCGCGAGGAAGACAAGGACTCCGGCCCGGGAATGGGCACGGCGAGCAGCCCGCCGGAGACCGCGCCGTCACCGCTCGGTACCTCTGCCGCCTGAGAAGTCGTGACGTCTGCCGAAGTCGAGGACACCGCGCCGTCACCGGAGCAGGCCCCGAGCACCAGCGACACACCGAGCACGAGCGTGGTGCGACGTATGACGTGCACGGCCTCTCCCTCCGAACGCCTCCGCGACGCCACCATACGGCGCCATGCCCCTGCTCGCAGGGCTCCCGACATCTTCAAGAGACCACACAATGCAGCTCTGGGGGAATATGCTTTGCGACATGCCCGCCGAACTACGCGTATACGAGATCGCTCGGGGTCGCATGGAAGAGTTCACCGATCTCTTCAATACCGAGATCGTCCCGGCGCGAGAGGCAGCCGGGTTCGACGTCATCGGCCCCTGGATCCGCGATGCAGAGACCGAGTTCGTCTGGATCGCTGGCTACAACGGTCCCCTCACGTGGGACGAAGCCGTGCAGAGCTATTACGACTCGCCCGGGCGAAGCGCGATCTCGAAAGACCCGATGTCCATGATCGAGTCGGTCACGACGAAGATCCTCGGCTCGAAGTGATCTGAAGCCGCGACCGGGCGCCCGACCGTACAATCGGGCACATGCCGGGGACTGCTGCGTTCTTCGATCTCGACAAGACGGTCATCGCCAAGTCGTCGACGCTGGCCTTTGGCAAGCCGTTCTACAAGGCCGGGTTCGTCGGCAGACGGACCTTGATGAAGTTCGGTTTCGCTCAGCTCTTCTACGTGCTGTTCGGTGCAGACGAGGACCAGCTGGAGCGGGCCAGAGACCAGATGCTGGAGCTCACCGCGGGCTGGCACCGTGCCGAGATCGAGCAGCTCGTGGAAGAGACGCTCGAGGAGGTCGCCGACCCCCTGGTCTACGCAGAGGCACTGTTCCTCATCGACGAGCACAAGCGACAGGGACGCGAGGTCTACATCGTGTCGGCGAGCCCGGTCGAGATCGTGCGCCCCATCGGGCGTCACATCGGAGTCACGAACGTCATCGCAACCAAGGTCAAGACCGATGCGGCCGGCTTCTTCCTCCCGGAGCTGGAGCTCTATGCGATGGGACAGGGGAAGGCGGACGCCATTGCCGACCTCGCAGAACGAGAAGAGTTCGACCTCGAAGGGTCGTATGCGTATTCGGACAGCGCGACGGATCTGCCGATGATGGAGGCCGTCGGCAACCCGGTGGTCGTGAACCCGGAGAAGGAACTGCGCAAGATCGCCGAGGAGCGGGAGTGGCCCATCGTCGAGTTCCAGCGTCCGGTGAGCCTCGGGAGCCCGCGTCGGGTGCCGATCATCAGCGGTGCGACCGTCGCAGCCGCGGTTGCCGGCGCTGTGGCCATGGCGCTCTTGCGCCGTCGCTCCTCGAGCTGACGTCGCGCGATCAGCTTTCGGGAACGTCGTCGCCCGGGACTTCGGCGGCCCGCGCCGCTGCCTCCTTGGCGACGATCCCTTCCTCCCGCGCTGTCTCGATCTTCTGCGTGGTCAGCTTGGGTGCGGCGTATACGAACAACACGGCGTATGCGGCCGCCTGGACGAACCATGGCATGCGCAGCGCCAGTTCTCGCCCTCCGGCAGCCTCCGTGCCGACGACGAGCAGCCCGCCGATGATCGACCCGATGGGCATCATGCCCCAGGCAAAGAACCGGTACACGGAGTTGACCCTGCCGAGCAGCTCGTCGGGAATGATGGTCTGCCGGAGCGAGACGGTGATCACATTCCACAGCACCGCGAGGAAGGTGAACACGGCAAACGCCAGCCACGCCACCGGCCACAGACTCGTCGTGCCGATGACCGCCGCAAGGGCCACAGATCCCAGGAGCGTCGCATAGAGCGAGGGGCCGCTGCCGAATCGCTTCGAGACCTTGGATGCGTAGAACGTTGCCGCGAGCCCGCCGATCGCGCCGCCCGTCCCGAGGAGGGCGAACGTGAACGCACTCGTGCCGAGGACCTCCTGCGCAAATAGGACGAACGTCGCAAAGGCGAGCATCCCGAGCCCGTTCATCAGCCCGAGGATGATCGCCATCGGCCGCAGCAGCGGATGACGCCACAGCCAGCCGAACCCCTCGCCGATCTCTCCTCGCCAATCGATCTTCTCGCCTGCGGGAGCGGTGCGCTTGGTGCGGAAATCGCCTGAGATGAGGAAGACCAGCCCGGCGGCCACCGCGAACGTGCCCGCATCGAACAGGAAGGGCAGCACGAAGGCAACGCCGATGAGCACCGACCCGAGGGGAGGGCCGATGAAGCTGTTCGCGACCATCTCGACGCCCCACATCTGGCCGTTGGCCTTCTCGAGGGCCTCGGGCTCGACGATGGCAGGAAGGATGGTCTGCGCCGCGTTGTCCCGAAGCACCTCGGCCATGCCGAACAGCAGCGACGCTACAACGAGGACGGCGTAGAGGAACGCGTCGGTGTTGACGATGGTCCCCTCCGCGATCGCCTCCGGAGCGGGGAGCACGTCCTGTCGCACCAACACCGCGGCGGCTACGGCCAGGGTGACGATGGTGCGGACGACATCCATCGAGACCATGATCTTGCGCCGGTCGATCCTGTCCGTTATCACCCCTGCGGGAAGCGTGAAGATGAGCCACGGCAACCGCTGCGCCACGGCGATGAGCGCAATCAACGCCCCGTTGCGAGTCACGGCGGAGGCGAGCCACGGGTACGCGATCAGCGCCACTCCGTCTCCGAGGTTCGATACGACGCTCGAGGTCCAGAGCTTCCAGTAGCCGGGTCCGAGCTTCATCACCGGCTTCTGCGATGTCGACGTCGCGTCGGCGAGCGGTGCTCCGTCGCTCACGTGGGGTCCGCTTCCGGGGGCAGCGTCGGCAGGTTCGTCGGATACACGCCCGCCACGAACCCGTACACGGTGTCGCCACCCCGCCGGAGCGTCGTGAAGTCCTCCGCTATCTCTGCGATCCGCTCTGCGAACTCGACGGCTCGCTCGGTCGGGATCCGACCCCTTCGGAGCGTGAACATGGGCAACGGCTCCCCCGCCTCGATGCGCGCCTCACGCATCACTTCCTTGAGGAGGAAGAAAGGATCCTTCTCACCTGGTGGTCCCGCCATCACGATCGTCCTACCGGTGCGGCCGTAATACTTCTCTGTCATCGCCCTCACCTTGCGGGTGCGCACAACTCTGACGAAGCCGTTGTCCGCAAGGACGTTGAGGTGATACCCCACCGTGCCTTTGGGCTTGGAGAGTGCCTCTGCGAGCTGGCTCGTCGTGGCGGAGCGCTCGAGAAGCAGCCCGAGGATCGTCATCCGCGTGGCATCGCCGAGGGCTTTGAGCTGTGAAGGCGTATCGGCCCGCACGACATCGGCGATGTCGTAATCAGGGACGTGCACGTCACTCGCCGGTGATGGACTGTTTGTCGGCATTTTCCAACTTGTCGGGTAATCCCGACGTATCATCGTGCGGCCCTGGGAGCGTGTCAACCTTGCGTAGTGGTGAAAGCGCAAAGAAGCCCAGCGCCAACGCCGCCAACCCCGTGATGGCCGCTATCCAGCCCCACGGCGTCGCGGACCGAGCGGGCCTCGGAACGATCGGCGGAGGAACATCCGTTTCCCGGAACACGGCGGGATCGACCCCGAGTTCGACGAGGGTGCGGACCTGCGATCGCTCGGTGACGCTGCCGTCGATGATCTCGAACCCGATCCGCATCTCGCTGCGCAGGGGCACGACAACGAGCGCACCCCAGAGATCACCGTCGAGACGACTCAACGGCACGGGAGCGCCCAAGGGCTCACGGTTCTGGTCGTACGGCTGTGCGACGACGATGCCGGCGGGCGTAAGCACTTCGACCCTCACGTCGAGCGTGAGTGCTCCGTCCGCGACCCCGACTGCGCTGGCCTCGGCTCTGCCGAACGGGGCTGCCAGCACGACGGACACGAGTAGCGTGGCGATCGACGCGATCATGTGCTGCGACGTTACCGGGGCACCCATCCTGCCTTGCGGACTGCACATCGGACGGCTATCACCGTGCCCCGACGAAGGAGACACATGCCCGAACCACGCACCCTCTTCGAGAAGGTGTGGGAGGAACACGTCGTCCGTGGTGGCGGCGAAGAACCGGACCTGCTCTACATCGATCTCCACCTCGTGCACGAGGTCACGTCGCCCCAAGCCTTCGAGGCCATCGAGATGTCGAACCGCAGCGTCAGGAGGCCCGACCTCACGATGGCGACCATCGACCATGGCGTGCCCACCGAAGGCCGGTCGCTGGGCATCCGCGATCCCCTGTCCAAGAAGCAGATCGACACTCTCGTCCGCAACTGCGAGCGTCACGGCATCACGTTGTACGACATCGACGACCCCCGTCAGGGGATCGTCCACGTCATCGGTCCCGAGCAGGGGGTCACGCAGCCGGGGATGACCATCGTGTGCGGCGACTCGCACACCGCGACCCACGGAGCGTTCGGTGCCCTCGCATTCGGCATCGGCACGTCAGAGGTCGAGCATGTGCTTGCGACCCAGACGCTCCCCCAGGCGCGGCCCCGATCGATGGCCATCACCATCGAAGGCGATCTGCACCCCGGCGTCACCGCCAAGGACGTCATCCTCGGCATCATCTCCCGAATCGGCGTCGGCGGCGGCACCGGTTTCGTCATCGAGTACCGGGGGTCGACCATCGGGGCGATGTCGATGGAGGGGCGGATGACGGTGTGCAACATGTCCATCGAAGCGGGAGCAAGAGCTGGGCTCATAGCTCCCGACGAGACGACGTTCGCCTATCTCCGCGGCAGACCCGCCGCACCCACGGGGGCGGCATGGGATGACGCGATCGCCGCTTGGAGCGCGCTGCCCACCGACGAAGGTGCCGGCTTCGACGCACAGATCGAGATCGCCGCAGAGGATCTCGAACCGTACGTCACTTGGGGCACCAACCCGGGACAGGTCGTGGGCGTCACGGGATCGGTCCCGAGCCCGCGTGACCTCGCCGATCCCCTGGAGCGCGCAGCCGCAGAGAGAAGCCTCGAATACATGGGCCTCGAGCCCGGAGTCGCAGTGTCGGACATCCACCTCGACCGGGTGTTCGTCGGGTCGTGCACCAACGGCAGGATCGAAGATCTGCGGGCCGCGGCAGCCATGATCGACGGCCGGTCCGTCCACCCGGACGTGGGCGCCATGGTGGTGCCGGGGTCCGGTCTCGTGAAGCGACAGGCCGAAGAAGAGGGACTGGACGACGTGTTCCTGACCGCCGGCTTCGAGTGGCGCGACGCCGGGTGCTCGATGTGTCTCGGGATGAACCCCGACACCCTTCTCCCCGGCGAACGGTGCGCTTCGACGTCGAACAGGAACTTCGAGGGTCGCCAGGGCAGGCTGGGTCGTACTCATCTCGTGAGCCCTGAGATGGCCGTCGCCGCCGCGATCGCCGGGCACTTCGTCGACGTGAGGGAGTGGTCGTGAACCCCGTTGGCATCGTCCATGGTCAGATGGCGCCGCTGCCGCGGCCCAACGTCGACACCGATCAGATCATGCCCAAGCAGTACCTGAAGCGCATCGAGCGGAGCGGGTTCGGCCCGTTCGTCTTCCACGACTGGGCGTACGACGCCGAGGGCGAGCCCAAACCGGACTTCGTGCTGAACCGGCCGGAGTACCGCAACGCCGTCGTGCTGGTGACCGGGCCAAACTTCGGTTCCGGGTCGTCCAGGGAACATGCTCCCTGGGGTCTGGAGGACTGGGGCTTTCGGGCCATCGTCGCCCCGTCGTTTGCAGACATCTTCTTCAACAACTGTGTCAACATCGGTCTCCTCCCTGTGGTGCTGACCGAATCTGAGGTGGGCACCCTCAACGGACTCGCCGAGGACCCGGCGAATCTGGTGACCGTGGATCTCGAACGCCAGACCGTGACGAGTGGCGACTTCGACGCCCGATTCGAGATCGATGCCTTTGCCAAGCACCGGCTGCGCAACGGGCTCGACAACGTCGCCCTGACCCTGGAGCATGCGGACGCGATCGAGGAGTTCGAGACCAGGCGCCGGGGCTTCAAGCCACGCCTCGGGTCGTGAAACCGGGCCTCGCCCTCGTCGAGGTCACATCCGCGATGATCGGCGCCTGCAACTTCGGTGAGCTGATCGACGAGGCGAGCAAGCCGGGACCGTCGAACCGCGCCGACGTGCGACTCGTCATGCAACCCGGACAAGGCAGGGGCGAGCCGGCGGCGTCGCTCGTCGGCGGTGCAGGACCGGGCTCCTGATTCCGGGAACCGCCGACCATCTCGCCTATCTGGACACACCGAACGGCCGGATGGACATCGTGCGGTTCCGGACGCGAGACCCTGAGATCGGGTTGATGGACTGCATCTTCGAGATCGGCCCCGAGCAGAGCGGCGGCACCTGCGGCGGCCCGCACGGAGCGGGTACCGGGGTCATGAGCAGCGGCGAGGGACCCGATGCGAACGAGGCGACCGCGCTCACACCACCAGGTGCGGTCGAGGTGCGGATCACGACGACGCAGGGCGCCGTCGTCTCGGTCATACCCGCCAACGGTGCCGCGTACGCCGTGTGGCCTGCGGATCTGGGAGCCCCGCGTTCGTTCGAGTTCCTCGACGCAGCGGGCAACCTCATCGAGCGCTCCGGCTTCTGAAGCCCCCACCGGGGCTCACCCGGCGTGGTCGTGGCCCTCGTCGTCGTGTTGGTCGTGTGGGCCCGAACCGGGCCCGGCATCAGGCCCCACTCAACACCCGGGCTCGCCGTGGTTGCCGCAGCAGTTCGACCGGTTCTTGATCTTGATGGCGTTGTTCTTGGCCACGAGGCGGAGCTTCTCGAGCAGGGGCAGATCCGATCGCCGCCAGTTGCCGACACTCGAGCCAAACGTGGGTCTGGGCATCGGGCGACCGTAGCACCGTCGCCCCCGGGTACGCTCGGCGGCCTCATGGATCGCCCGACCAGACAGGAGCAGGCCCAGGCCATCCTCCGGCTCCGGGCGCAGCGGCTCGCATCGGACATCCTCGGTCGAAGGGCGACCACGGTGGCCGACTTCTCCGAGGCGTTCAACCTGGAGCGGATCGACCTCATCGCCGAGATCCCCACACCGACCGCTCTTCTCGCCCTGGGTCGCAACGTCGTCGGGCCTCGAGACGGTCTCTACGTCCTCCAGGACGACGGCGCCTACCGCGTGTACCTCCAGGAGCGTGGCGACTCGGGACAGGAGATCCGCACCCGCTCGTTTGACGAGGCGAGGGAGGCCGTCATCGACCGCCTCCTCGTGTTGGGGGGGCTGCCGTTCGTCCCACCAGGGTGAGGGTGCGTTCATCCTCCCCGAACCCCGGCCACCCTCCGGCACGCCGAGTGAAGGGACCCGTCGCATGAAACCGACGCCGATCGTCTACGTCACCGACATGGGGGCCGCGATCTCGTTCTACGCGACCCTCTCCCCGACCGCCGTGATCGTGAGCTCGAGCCCCTACTGGACAGAGCTCGACGTTGCCGGAGCGAGCGTTGCCCTCCACCTGGCCGACAACGTCTCGGCGGGGACTGATCTTCGGGTCGCGCTCGCGTTCTCCACCGAAGACACGCTCGAACAGGTGGCGGAACGTCTCGCAGCCGCCGGCATCCCGCTCACCCGGGACATCGCAGACGAGCCTTTCGGGCGGAGCCTCGTGGTGGCCGATCCCGACGGCCTCCTCCTCCAGGTCAACGAGCACCGTACAGAGCTTCGCGATCACTGAGCAAGGAATAGACGCAGCCGGACCGGGTTGAGGTGGTCGAGCGACTCGAGGATTCGATGACCAACGTGACGATCTACACCACTTCGTGGTGCCCTTATTGCGACGCGGCCAAGCGGTTGCTGGACGCCAGAGGCGCCTCCTACACCGAGGTCGACATAGAAGC
>JBHHXA010000071.1:0-9576 GCA_046756805.1 Acidimicrobiia bacterium | reverse complement strand
GGCGGGGAACGCTAGCCGGGCGCCGCGGAGGGTGCCACACGGACGCAGTGGCGTGGACGCCCGGTACGGAGCGACACGGGCTGTGACGGCGAACGCGAGCGGTGTCGGGTCGCTCCGCTCAGACACCCTGGACGTGGATGAACGCCCTTCTCTCTCGAGCCTGGTCGAGCTCGAGGTACATGATCCGCTGCCACCGACCAAGAAGCACCTCGCCGTCGACGACGGGCACCGTCACCGAAGGCTGGCCAACGAGGAGCTGCCGCACGTGGGCGTGGCCGTTGATGAGCTCGTCCTCCTGGAGGTTCTCCGTTCGCACCGCATGGTCGTCGTGCTCGTAGTAGTCCTCGGTCGGCACGGTCCGCGCGATCCTGCGGCGGAAGTCGTTGAGGAAGCCCGTCTCGGATTCGTTGATGACGATCGACGTCGTCGTGTGCGGGGTGTAGATCGTCACCTGGCCATGCCGCACGGAAGACCGCTCGACGGCGGCGCGGACGAAGTCGGTCAGATCCCAGAACTCGTTGCTGCCGGAGGTGGCAAAGTGCAACGCCTCGGTCCGGAGACCGGGTTTCGACTCAGCAAGGACGACGGTCGTGGCCTGCGGCGCACGAGTTGCCCTACGGACCGCTACCGATGGCTCTTCCAAAGCGTCGCACTCCCAATGTGGTCAGAACTCGGCGCCGAACACTACCCGCGGCACCGACCAAGACATACTCCATCGATCCGCAGCGCTACCAGTTCACGTCGACGCCTCGCGGTCACGCCTTGAGCCCTGATCTCACGAACGCGAGCCTGGCCGCGAGCACGTCCTCGAACACGCGCACCGGTTCCCTCGCATGGGTGAGCTCGTCGACGCCGCCGACGAGCACATCGGCGAGGATCTGTGCGAACCGGTCGGGGTCCACGGACCCGAACAGGCCCAGGTCGGCTCCCAGCCTGCTGAGTCGGAACAACTCGGCAGTGACCGGACCCAGAGCCGCCCATGAACGATCCCTCCAGCGCTTGGGGAGCTCGCGGCCCACCCGGAACACGAGATACGTGAGATCGGCCTCCTCCGTGGCGAGCGACATCGTCCGGCGGAAGATCTCCTCGATCCGCGCCATGGGGGCTTCCTCGACGAGATCCACAACGAGAGCCTCGAGCCGATCGCGGACCCGGCCCTCGACCACGGCACCGAGCAACTCGTCCTTGGACTCGAAGTAGCGGTACACGGTCGTCCGGGGGATGCCGGCCGCGTCGGCGATCGCCGAGAGCGACGTCGCGCCGAACCCCTCGGCGACGAAGGTCTTCGTCGCGGCGTCGAGGAGCTTGTTGCGGGTGAGACGCTTGTGAGCCTCGACGTTCTCGGCTCGAATCCTGGGCACGGCTGCTCCGGTTGGGGGTCGGCAAGCCCCTCGCCGGATTGTACCGACACCGCTCCCACCGCTCAGGTTTCGGGAAACGGGCGCGGCGCCCGGACCTCTACACTCGCCGCGGCTTCGAACCGGAGGAGGCCGAATGCCCGCCACGGTGGTGATCGGCGCGCAGTGGGGCGACGAGGGCAAGGGGAAGATCACGGACCACCTCTCGGAAAGCGCCGACGTCGTGGTGCGATACCAGGGTGGTAACAACGCAGGACACACGATCGTCGTTGGAGACGAGAAGTTCGCCCTGACGTTGATCCCTTCGGGTGTCCTCTATCCGAACGTGACGCCGGTGATCGCCAACGGGTGTGTGGTGGACCCCGTGGTGCTCCTCGAAGAGATGGTGACGCTCCGCAGCAGGGGTATCGACCCTTCCAGGGTCAGGATCTCGGGCAACGCCCACCTCATCATGCCGTACCACCGCAAGATCGACGCGGTCATGGAGCGCTACCTCGGGAGGCAGCAGATCGGAACCACGAGACGGGGGATCGGTCCTGCGTACATGGACAAGTTCTCCCGGCACGGCATCAGGGTCCAGGATCTGTTCGACCAGAAGATCTTCCTCGAGAAGCTCGAGATCGCACTGAAGGACAAGAACAAGCTGCTCACCAAGGTCTACAACCAGCTCCCGATGGATCCGGCGCCCATCGCAGAGGAGTATCTCAGGCTCGCCGCAGAACTCGGGCCCCACGTCGCAGACACCTCCCTCCTCGTGTGGGAAGCCATTGCCTCGGGCGCCAATGTGCTGTTCGAGGGTGCGCAGGGCACGCTGCTCGACATCGACCACGGCACCTACCCGTTCGTCACGTCGTCGAACCCCATCGCCGGTGGCGCCTGCACCGGGGTCGGGATCGGTCCCGGCTCCATCGGCGAGGTCATCGGTGTGACGAAGGCCTACATCTCGCGGGTGGGGTCCGGTCCCTTCCCCACGGAGCTCCACGACGAAGTCGGGGACCGGATGATCGAGATCGGTGGTGAGTTCGGCACGGTGACGGGAAGGAGAAGGCGGTGCGGATGGCTCGATGCCGTCGCGCTGCGGTATGCGGTCCGCGTCAACGGCATCACCAAGATCGCCCTGACGAAGCTCGACATCCTCTCCCACTTCGACACGCTGCGCGTGTCGCTCGCCTACGACTCACCGGGCGAGCGTCACTCCCACTTCCCTCGCCAGCAGCGGGTGCTGTACGACTGCCGTCCCGTGTACGAAGATCTGCCGGGATGGAGCACGGACATCTCCGGGGTGCGCACGTTCGAGGATCTACCTGCGGAGGCGAGGTCGTACGTCGAGTACGTCGAGCACCTAGCCGGGGTTCCGGTAGGCATCGTCTCCGTGGGCCCTTCGCGGTCCGCGACGTTGATCCGGGACTGATCGACTGTGGATGAAGGCTCATGAAGGTGCTGCTGCTCGGTGGAGGGGGACGCGAGCACGCCATCGGATGGAAACTGGCCCGCAGCCCCTTGCTGGAATGCCTCATCGTCGCTCCGGGGAACCCGGGATTGTCGGACGTCGCCGCCCTCGTGCCTGATCTGGACATCAACGACCCGGAAGCGGTGCTGCACCTCGCCCTCGCCAACAGCGTCGATCTGGTCGTCGTCGGGCCCGAAGCCCCCCTGGCCGCCGGCGTCACGGACACGCTCACGGGCGCGGGGCTGGCGGTGTGCGGGCCGACTCGCGCCGGGGCCCGGCTCGAGGCCTCGAAGAAGTACGCCAAGGACGTCATGGCGCGGGCGGGCGTCCCCACCGCAGCGGCCGAGGCATTCACCGGCGTCGACGCTGCCTGTGCCCATCTGGAGCAGACAGACGGCCCGTACGTCGTCAAGGCCGACGGGCTCGCGGCCGGCAAGGGAGTGCTGGTCACCGACGACCTCGACGCCGCACGGCGCTGGGCCCGGTTCTGCATCGAGGGCGGTTTTGGCGAAGCAGGGAGAACGGTCATCGTCGAGCGTCATCTCGATGGCCACGAGGTGTCGGTCTTCGCCATCTGCGACGGGACGAGAGCGATCGCGCTCGCTCCCGCCCGCGACTACAAGCGGCTTCGCGACGGGGACCTCGGGCCGAACACCGGCGGCATGGGATGCATCTCACCTCCACCGGCGCTCGAGACCGGCCTCGTCGAGTCCACGATGGATCGAGTGATCGCACCCGTGCTCGACGTTCTCTCGTCCGACGGTGTGCCGTACCGCGGGTTCCTCTACGCGGGTCTCATGGTGGGATCGGAGGGGGCGGTGGTGCTCGAGTTCAACTGTCGCCTCGGAGACCCGGAGACCCAGGCACTGCTCCCCCTCCTCGACTCCGACCTGCTCCCGTTGCTGACCCAGGCGGCCGCCGGGGACCTCACCACGGCCGGCGTCGAGTGGAGGGATGCCACCGCGGTCGACGTCGTGCTGGCAGCCGAGGGCTACCCCGAGCAGCCACAACGCGGAGGATGGATCAAAGGGACGGATACCGCCGATGCGCTCGACGACGTCCACGTGTTCCACGCAGGCACGAGACGGACACCCGAGGGCCTCGTCACGGCAGGGGGACGCGTGCTCAACGTCGTCGGAATCGGCGCCGACGCCGCCCGGGCGAGAGCGAGGGCCTACGAAGGCGTTGCCACCATCCACTTCGATGGGATGCAGTTCCGCACCGACATCGCCGGGTGAGCTCAGGGTCGGCTGCGGATACCTAGCATCACGGGCATGCGTATCGCCATCCTCATGGGGTCGGAGAAGGACGGGGACAAGATGCAGCCTGCATCAGATGTCCTGACCTACTTCGAGGTCGACCACGACACACACGTCATGTCGGCACACCGGACACCGGATACCGTCGCTGCATTCGCGCGCGGGGCGCGTGAGGAGGGGTACGGCGTCATCATCTGCGGCGCAGGGAAGGCAGCACACCTTGCGGGCGCCGTGGCCGCTCACTCGACGCTTCCCGTCATCGGCGTCCCCATCGCCGCCGGCGGGCTCGGGGGCATGGACGCACTCC
Organism: Acidimicrobiia bacterium; assembly: GCA_046756805.1. Classification (GTDB taxonomy): domain Bacteria; phylum Actinomycetota; class Acidimicrobiia; order Spongiisociales; family UBA5794; genus CAMYMC01. Next base: position 5,202 of record JBHHXA010000071.1, on the reverse strand, counting down.
TCTCCACGGTGCAGATGCCGACCGGCATCCCCGTGGCGACCGTCGCCGTCGATTCGGCCGCCAACGCCGCATACCTGGCGGTTGCGATCCTCGCGGCGAGGGACGCGGGGCTGGCAGATCGCCTCGATGCGTACCGAGCAAGCCTTCGGGGATGATCCCTCGGTACGCCCTCGCGGACATGACGGCCGTGTGGAGCGAACCGCGCAAGCTCGCGACCTGGAAGGAGATCGAGACGCTCGTCGTCGAAGCACTGGCCGCTCAGGGAGTCGCACCTGCGAGCGCAGCGGCTGCGGTACGCGCCGCGCCTGAGGTCGACGCCGCGGAGTGGAAGGCTCGCGAAGAGGTCACCAGTCACGACCTCGCCGCGTTCGTCGACGTCCTCGCAGCCTCCGTCGCGACGGGTGGGGAATGGGTCCACTACGGGTTGACGTCGTCCGACGTCGTCGACACTGCGCTCGGCGTGGCGATGACGGAGGCGGCGGACCTGCTGCTGACACGGCTCCGGTCGCTCTTCGAGGCCGTCAGAGACCAGGCCCTGCAACATCGCGACACGGTGATGGTGGGACGCACTCATGGAATCTGGGCCGAACCCACGACGTTCGGGCTGAAGCTGGCCACCTGGGCCTTCGAGCTCCACCGGGATCTCACGCGGCTGCGGCGGGCGCGCGCCGCGGTGGCGGTCGGCAAGGTCTCCGGCGCAGTCGGCACCTATGCCCACCTCGGCCCCGGGGTCGAAGCGTTCGTTTGCGAGCGACTCGGCCTGGCCGTCGAAGACGCCTCGTCGCAGATCACACATCGCGACCGTCATGCAGAGTTCCTGTCGACGCTCGCCCTGATCGGGTCCTCCCTCGAACGGTTCTCGACGGAGATCCGCCACCTCCAGCGAAGCGAGGTGCGGGAGGCGTTCGAGCCGTTCGCCGGCGGTCAGAAGGGCTCATCTGCCATGCCGCACAAGAGGAACCCCATCGCCTCCGAGAACACGACCGGTCTCGCCAGGCTGCTTCGCGCGTATGCCGGAGCCGGGCTCGAGAACGTCGCTCTGTGGCACGAGCGGGACATCTCTCACTCCTCGGTAGAGAGGGTCGCGCTCCCGGATGCTTGCCTCGTGCTCGACTTCGCTCTCGTTCGGATGACGCGCCTCGTCGAGGGCATGGAAGTCGACGCACGGCGCATGCGTCACAACCTCGCGGCGACGCACGGTCTCGTGTTCTCCCAGGCGGTGTTGCTCGCTCTGGTCGAGCACGGTTTCTCTCGCGACGACGCCTACCGCATCGTGCAGCGCAATGCGATGGACGCCTGGGAAGGAGAGATGGATCTCAGGGACCTCCTGGCGCGGGACCCGGAAGTCACCCTCGGCGACGACGCCATCGCCGAATGCTTCGACCCGGACCGCTTCCTCCGCAACGCACACGTCGTCTTCGAGCGACTCGGCGCCATCGACCCGGCGCCGGCGGTGTGAAGCTGCGGCGCGGAGCCGCATCGCTATTGTCCCGCCGGTGCTGGCGCTCACCCACCTCGGGTCGGGGAAGGTAAGGGAGATCTACGAGGTCGACGACGACCGGCTGCTCATCGTCGCCTCCGACCGCATCTCCGCGTTCGACGTCGTCATGTCCGAACCGATCCCGGACAAGGGCAGGGTGCTCACCGGGTTGTCGCGCCACTGGTTCGATCTTCTCGAGACGCCGCACCACCTCCTCTCCACCGACCCCTGGGACGTCCCCGGTTTGTCCGGCGCAGAGGAAGCCTGGCTTCGGGGCAGGATGATGCTCGTCCGCAGGGCAGACGTGGTGCCCATGGAATGCGTCGTCCGCGGCTACCTCTACGGATCGTCATATGCCGAGTATGCAGCAGGGGGCGGCCCCACGACCGAGCACCTTCCTCCGGGCCTGGAGAAGGCGTCGCGGCTGGATGAGCCGATCTTCACGCCGGCCACCAAGGCCGAGTCGGGGCACGACGAGAACCTCACCGAGCCGGGGGCGCGGGCCCTCGTGGGCAACGAGCTGTACGAGGAGCTGCGCGCCAGGAGCATCGCGATCTACCTCGAGGGCGCCGCGTACGCGGGCGCTCGCGGCATCATCCTCGCCGACACGATGTTGGGGTTTGGTGTCGTCGGGGACGAGATCCCCCTCATCGACGAGGTCCTCACTCCGGACAGTTCCCGGTACTGGCCCGTCGAAGCCTGGGCGCCCGGAGCGACCATGCCTTCTCTCGACAAGCAGCCCCTCCGTGACTGGCTCGAGACGAAGACCTGGGACAAGACACCCCCACCGCCGACGTTGCCGCCCGCGGTCATCGCCGCCACGAGGAGCCGCTACGTGGAGGCCTACGAGCGGCTCAGCGGTGGTTCTTTCACCACGTACCTCGCGGACGGGTGAGCCGATGAGGTATCGGATCGAGATCACGCGGCGCGACGGCCTGTCGGACCCCGAGGGCGTCACGACGAAGCAGGCGCTCCTCGACCTCGGCTACGACGAGGTCGAGGACGTTCGGTTCGGTCGCACGATCTACATCGAGACGGGTGACACCGATGCCGGCCGGCAGCGGCTCACGGAGATGTGCGAGCGACTGCTGGCGAACCCCGTCATCGAGGATTTCGAGATCGTGGCGATCGGATGAAGTTCGCGGTAACGGTGTTCCCGGGCACCAACTGTGAGCACGACATCGCGTACGCCCTCGGCAACCTCGGGGCGACGGTCGATCTCGTGTGGCATCGAGAGACGAGCCTCGCCGGATACGACGGTGTCGTGCTCCCTGGTGGATTCGCACACGGCGATTACCTCCGAACCGGAGCCATCGCCGCCCGATCGCCGATCATGGCCGAGGTCGCCGTGATGGCGACCGCAGGAGCGCCCGTCGTCGGCATCTGCAACGGTTTCCAGATCCTTTGCGAAGCGGGCCTTCTACCCGGTGCCCTCGTCGCCAACCGCGACCTTCGCTTCATCTGCCGCCCGGTGCACGTCCGTGTCGAGCACTCCCGGTCGGCGCTCACGAGCGCTGCCACTGCCGGCAGCGTGCTCCAGATCCCGCTCAACTCCTACGAGGGGAACTGGGTCGCAGACGGCGCCGATCTCGCGGGGATCGAGGAGCGCGGCCACGTCATCCTCCGGTACTGCAACGCCGCGGGAAACGTCGACGATCGCACCTCACCGAACGGTTCGACGCGATCGGTTGCGGGTCTCTGCAACGAGGCGGGCAACGTTGCAGGCTTCATGCCGCACCCGGAGCGAGCCGCAGCCGATGCGCCGGGGTCGAAGGACGGCGACCTGCTGCTGCGCTCCATGCTCACCTCGGTACCCGCGGTCCGATGAGCGACAGCAGCGCCCACCGTGTCCTCGGGATGACGGACGACGAATACGAGTCCGTCGTCGGTCTCCTCGGCAGGGAGCCGCGGGCCGCGGAGCTGGCGATGTACTCGGTCATGTGGTCGGAGCACTGCTCCTACAAGTCCTCCCGGGTGCACCTGGGCCGTCTCCCGTCTGAGGGGCAGCGTGTCGTCGTCGGGCCGGGTGAGAACGCAGGCGTCGTCGACGTCGGGGATGGATGGCTCGTCGCCCTCCGCATCGAGAGCCACAACCACCCGTCCTTCGTCGAGCCCTATCAGGGGGCGGCCACCGGGGTCGGCGGGATCCTGCGCGACATCTTCACCATGGGAGCGCGGCCGATCGCGCTCTGGGATGCGCTGCGCTTCGGAACGCTCCACACCCCCCACAACCGCTACCTCCTCGGCGGAGTCGTCGCAGGAATCGCCGGATACGGAAACGCCGTCGGAGTTCCCACGCTCGGCGGCGAGATCGAGCTCGGTGACGCATACGGCGACAACCCGCTCGTCAACGTGATGGCGCTGGGCCTGCTGCGGAGGGAGCAACTCGTTCTAAGCGCTGCGTCGGGTGAGGGGAACATCGCCGTCCTGCTCGGTGCGGCCACGGGGCGGGACGGCATCGGCGGCGCTTCGATCCTGGCTTCGGCGAGCTTCGACGAAGCCTCGGGAGCAAAGCGGCCGTCGGTTCAGATCGGCGACCCTTTCGAGGAGAAGAAGCTGATCGAGGCCTGTCTCGACCTCTACGAACGCGAGCTCGTCGTCGCGATCCAGGACCTGGGTGCGGCGGGTATCTCGTGCGCAGCATCCGAGACCGCGGCCGCGGGCGGCATGGGCATGGAGGTCGAGCTCGACTCGGTTCCGGTTCGTGAACCCGAGATGACGGCCGGGGAGATCCTCATGTCGGAGTCCCAGGAGCGAATGCTCGCGATCGTCGAGCCGCATCGCATCCAAGAGGTCCTGGCGGTGGCCGGCAAGTGGGAGATCCCCGCAACGCCCATCGGCACGGTCACGAAGGGTGGCATGCTGCGCGTCAGACATCGGGGTGAGCTTGTCGCAGAACTCCCGGCTGCCTCGCTGTCGGTCGATGCGCCGCTGTACCGGCGCCCGGCGGAACGACCCGCATGGCTCGACGGGCTGTGGGCGAATCCGCCGCAGCTCCCGGCGGCCGCCAACGCCGGCGAGGTGCTGCTCCGGCTGCTCGACGATCCTGCGATCGGAGACCGCTCGTGGATCTTCGAGCAGTACGACCATCAGCTCTTCCTCAACACGGTGGTGGAGCCGGGGCACGACGCGGCCCTGCTCCGCATCAAGGGAACGGACAAGGGGCTGGCGGCAGCCACCGACGGGGACGGCAGGCTCTGTCATCTCGATCCCCGCATCGGTGCGTCGTGGCTCGTCTTCGAGGCTGCGCTCAACGTCGCCGTCACCGGTGCGATGCCCATCGCCGTCGTGGACAACATGAACTTCGGCAACCCGGAGAAGCCGGAGGTCATGTGGCAGTTCATCGAGGCGATCGAAGGTATCGCCGAGGCCTGCGAGGTCCTCGATGTGCCTGTGATCGGCGGCAACGTCTCCTTCTACAACGAAACGGACGGGAAAGACATCTACCCCACTCCGGTCGTGGGCATGCTCGGCCTCGCGGAGCCCATCCCCGAGCGCCCGCCACGCCTCGACGCAGCGCGACCCGGAATGGAGATCTGGGTCGTAGGCCCCGAGCCCGCGGGACGTGGCCATTCCGCCGGTGCCTATGCGAGGATCGTACTGGACCATCTCGGCGGAAGACCCTCCGCACCCGACCACGCCGTCGCTCCGAGCATCGTCTCCGCAGCAGCAGCGGCAGCAAACCGGGCGCCCGTGGTCCACGACATCTCTTCAGGGGGTCT
>JBHHXA010000070.1:0-9693 GCA_046756805.1 Acidimicrobiia bacterium | reverse complement strand
CGCTCGAGCTTCTGAGAGTCGCCCCCGCCGCCTTCATAGCGTGGGATCCGGACCTCGGTCAGCAACTCGTTCGGCTGCAACGCCGTCGTGAACATGTCGACGAGGAACTCTTCGATCGGCACCACTCGCTCGCCGCCATCACGGCTCTCCGCCACGACTTCCGCACCGCAGGCGAGCATGACCGAAGCCCAGTCTCCCTCCGGGTCGTGGTGCGCGACGGAGCCACACAGCGTGCCGAGATTGCGCACCAGCGGGTCGGCGATCCAGGGCGCCGCCGCCGCCATTGCATGGTTCTCATGTTTGACGAGGTCGGATGCGGCCACGTCGGCGTGCCTGGCGAGCGCCTGCACTCGCAGGTGCCCGTTGCTGGTTTCGATCGCATCGAGACCGTCGAGGCGGTTGATGTCGACAAGGGTGCCGGGGCTGGCGAGACGGAGCTTCATCATGGGGATGAGGCTCTGCCCGCCGGCGAGGACCTTTACCGCATCGCCGCGCTCGGCGAGGATGTCGAGGGCTTCGTCCTTGGTCTCAGGAGCGACGTAGTCGAAGGCTCGGGGATACATGCCACCTCCCGTGGGCGCCGGCCCGTCGGGAAGGGCCGCCATCTACCCGATCGTACGCGGTGCCGGGACCAAGTTTGACGATCGCGAAAAACTTCCTTCGCGACCCGGTCAGACGCGATCCTCTTTGACCTCGTCGTAGTAGTCGAGTCGGTCGATGGGCATCACGAGCGAGGTCAACAGGTTCATGATGTGGGCGGTGATCCGCTTCAGGAACCGGTAATAGAGAGCCCGCGCTGCGGCGTCCGCCGGCGTGCCTTCGCTCCGAAACGCCGCCCTGACCCCGGCATCGTGCTCATCGAGGAAGTCGTCCGCCTTTTCGATGAGGTGCTGCGCGCGATCGGTGTCACGGGCTTCGAATACTTCTGCCGCTTCGTCGATCAGCGTGCCGACCGCGTGGCGGTACTTCTCGAGCTCCACCCGGTCCGAGACCGCGGAGAAGTCTGCGCCGTACCGGACGAGGTCGTAGAGGTTCTTGGCGTAGTCCCCGATACGCTCGGCGTCTTTGACGATGCTCATATACGCGAGAACGTGCGGGAGATCAACCGACCCGTGGGTCGATGCGTGCACCATGAGCTCGCGTCTCACCTCTTGCTGGGCAACGTTGATCTCCCAGTCCGTCGACCTCACCTCACGCTTGGTCGCCTTGGACTTTCCGCCTCCGAAGAGTGCATCGGTAGCCGCGTCGTAGACATCGCGACCGTCCCGGAGCATGCCGGCGAGCTTGGCCTCGACCGCCTCGACGGCGGTCGAGCCGGTGCTGCGGAAGAAATCGAAAACCATGTCCCTCCTACCTCAAGATAAGCATACCGACGAGCGGAACGGCAACGAAGACGGTGGCCACGTATGCCAGCGCCAGAGGTTTCCGCTCCATGGCGATGCCTGCCAGACCCTCGGCCAACCGTACCGGTGCATAGCGAATCGCAGGCCACGGGTAGACGAGGGCGATGCCCACCACGTTGAAGATGGTGTGGACGAAGGCGATGGTGAGCCCGTCGACGGAACCGGCGCCCAGCGCGGCGAGCAGGGCCGTGATCGTCGTGCCGACATTGGCTCCGAGCGTGATCGGGTAGGCGTTGCGCACGATGAGCACGCCCGAGGCGACGAGGGGGATGAGGATCGACGTGGTGATGCTCGACGACTGCACCGCCACCGTCACGACGAGGCCGACGGCCATACCGACGAGACCCGACTTGGCCAGGGCGGCGTTGAGGCTGCGCTCGATCCGATCCGCGACGAGGACCCGCATGTTCTTCGTCACAAACGTCAAGGCCAGGAAGATCAGCGTCAACCCGATGACCAGCAGCACCACTGCGAATGCGGTGCCGTCCTCGAGGAACACGACGTCCACGAGGTCCTCGAAACGCGCGGCGAGCCACTTCACGGCGCCCTTGATGGGGCTGTCGAACGTGACACCACTCTGGCCGCCGGACAGCGCCTCGGCGATGCGCTCCGCCGTCGTGGAGAGGACGTTGGTCAGCACCTCGATAGGGAGGAGGACGGACACGACGATCACGTTGAAGAAGTCGTGCATGGTGGCGGCGGTGAACGCCAGCCGGAACTCGTTGGAGCGCCGCACGTGTGCGAGCGAGACGAGCGTGTTGGTCACGGTCGTGCCGATGTTGGCGCCCATGATCATCGGCACCGCAGCCTCGACCGTGACCACGCCCCCGGCGACGAGACCGACGATGGTCGCGGTGGTCACAGAGGACGACTGCACGAGCACCGTTGCCAGCACACCGACGAACAGCCCCGCGACCGGGTTCGAGACACCGTCGAAGAGCGTATCTGTGAAGTCGCTCCCGAGGCCCTTGATTCCCCCTTCCAGAAGTCGCACACCGTCGAGAAAGAGATAGAGAAGGGCGAGGACGAGAAGGGCTCGTACCGCAGGCGGCATCCTGCGAGGAGGCGCGATTCCGGGTTCTCCCGCTTCCATCTGGCCCTCGTGCGATCGCGGCTGCGGCATCTTCGTTGCTCCCGGGGCACGCGCCAAATTCATCGGCGGGTCGATTCGCTCGCAACCTGGAGCTACGAGGCGGTGAAGCAATACATGATCACCGGGAGTCGGTGATCTGGTCGGCCTTGGGAACAGAGACAGGCAAAAACGGGACGAATCTTCCGTCGGGGGTGAACGCCCGTGCTGCAACGGCAACAACGACGACCAGCACGCTGACGGCCACCGCACCCAGGATCAGATACATCACGGCGAGCTGCACGGCGACGGCGTCGACGGGATCCACGCCGGCCAGCAGCAGCCCCGTCATCGCCCCGGGGAGTGCGACGAGACCCACGATCTTCGTTCTCTCGATCTGGGGAATCAGCGCCGTCCGCGCCGCGAGCCGCAGCGGTCTGCGTCTCGCCTCAGCGCTGGAGAACCCGAGCGCGAGCATCGCTTCGATCTCGCCCTTGCGACTCTCCAGCTCCTCGACGGTCCGGCTCACGGCGAGAACCGTGGACGGCATGGTGTTCCCCACGAGGATCCCAGCGACCGGCACGATGGCCACCGGCTCGAGGGGCAGGATGGAGAGCCCGAACACGACGAGCAAGCCTGTAGCCAGCGACAGTCCGAGCGCACCGAGAGCAACCACCCTCAGCCCGCGGACGCGAGGAGCACGGCGCTGCACGGTCTCGGCGGCGATGGCAACCATGGCCGCCACCCAAACGAAGGAGAGACCGAGGGGTGCATCGACGGCGAGAACCGGGACCAGGATGAAGCCTACGGCGAAGAGCTGGATCGCGGCCTGGGCCGCCGCCCACGTGATCGTCGCGCCCAGCCCGAGCTTGCGCCATGCCGACAAAGCGATCGCCACCACGATGAGAGCGAGTGAGGCAGCGACTCCCACGAGGTCGATGGGACCGTTCACCACCCGATTATGACTCGGGGCACAAGAAAGGCGTGTTACGCCGTGCCCTCCTCTTCGGGACGCTGGAGGTGGATGCGACCCTCCCTACCACGAAGCGAGAGTCCCGTGCCGTGCCCGTACCGTGCCTGGACGATCTCGGCCAGGATCGACACCGCGACCTCTGCCGGATGTTCCGCCCCGATGTCGATCCCGACTGGACCGTGAATCCGGGCGGTGTTCTCTTCGGTCCAGCCTTGGGCGTGAAGCCGCTCCAGCCTCGCCCGATGGGTGCGTCTGCTGCCCAGCGCTCCGATGTACCGCACCGGTACGTCCCTGACGGCGGGGAACACCGGATCCTCGAACCGGGCGTCGTGGTTGAGGAGCACAACGTACGTGCGGTGGTCGAGCGGCACCTGCTCGAAGACCACGTCGGGCCAGGCCACGATGAGCCTGTCTACCTCCGGGAAGCGCTCTTCGGTCGCCCACGTTGCCCTGGCGTCGGCCACGATCACCCGGAACCCGAGTTCCTGCGCCATGCGAGAGAGTGGCTGCGCGATGTGGCCCGCACCAAAGATGAGCATCAAGGGCTGCGGGGCCACCGTTTCAATGAAGACCTCGCGGTCGTCGTAGGCAAGCGACCTGCTCTGCTCGTGCGCCATGAGCGACGCGGCGTCTGCCTGGACATCGACGACGATCTCATCGGGGAGGCTTCCGGCGATGATCCCGTCTTCGGCATCGAACACGGCCTTGCTGCCTGCGTCCGGGCCCGAGATGACGGTTGCCACGGACCCCAGGCGCTCCCGCTTTGTCAGATCTCTGACGGCCTCGATGTGCGACATCACCACTTCTCGATGAAGACCTGAATCGTACCCCCACAAGTCAGCCCCACCTCGAACGCATCCTCGTCGGCAATGCCGTAGGTCACGAGCTTCGGCTCCCCGGACGCGAGGACATCCTGGGCGTGGAGGAAGACGTCGTTCTCGACGCAGCCGCCGGACACCGAGCCCTCCATGTCTCCATCGGAGGACACGAGGAACTTCGCCCCCTCAGGCCGTGGGGCCGATCCCTTGACCCTGACCACGGTCGCCGCGGCGACGCTCTTGCCCGCGGCGGACCAACGGTCGTAGATGTCGATGACGTCTTGCATGGGTTCTCACCTCTTCGCACGAACTCTAGGAGCGTGCGGAAAGAGCACGAACGTCTTGCCGGCCCGTCGATGAGGTCCCGTGTGGGGGATGCTGCGGAAGAATCGACGAGCCCGAGAGGCACACTCCTTCGGCACGCTCCTAGGACCGGACGGCAGCATCCTTCGGCGCGGCAGCGGCCAGCACGGAGGGAACATGACCGGAACCGGGACGACTACCGATGGACTCCAGCAGGCGGACCACCGCCCGTAGGTCGGTGAGGCGACCCGCGGCGAGGAAGTCGTCGACGTAGGGAAGCACGGTTCGGAGACCCCTCGTTTCCGGTGCGAACCCGGCTCTTCCTGCGAGCGGGTTGAGCCACACGACTCGATGGACCGAACGGGCGAACCGGCAGGCTTCCCGATCGAGCACCTCGGCGTCCCCGGTGTCCCAGCCATCCGAGATGACGAGCCCGATGGCTCCCCCCCTGGTCACCCTGCGGCTCCACGAGCGGTTGAACTCCTCGAGGGCCTCTCCGATCCGCGTGCCACCAGCCCAGTCCGTCACCGCATGCGAAACCCTGCTCAACGCCTCAACCGGCGTTCGGATACGCATCTGTCTCGTGATCCGGCTCAACCTCGTGGCGAAGACGAACGATTCGACCCTTCCCAGCCTCCCCTGTGCGGCGTGGATGAAGTAGAGGAACATCTCCGTGTAGCGCTCCATCGAGCCCGAGACATCCGCGAGTACGACCAGCGGCCGCTTGCGCCGCCTGCGCCTTGCCATGGCCAGGGGCATCAGGTCGCCGCCTGGTCCCACCGTCTCCCGGAACGTCCGTCGCAGATCGGGCCTTGTGCCTTGCTTGGCCGGTCCCCAACGCCGCGAGGCGGCATCGGCCGGACGCCACACCATCCGTGCGATCAGCCTCCGCACCTCATCAGCCTCGTCGACCGACAGATCTCGGAAGTCGCGGTGGGCAAGCCTCTCTGCGTAGGTCCCGCCCGCGATCTCGACGACCTCCTCCGGCTCCTCGTCAGCAGCCGGCTGCTCCCTCGGAGCGAGCACAGGTATCCCCGCCAGGCCCTGTTCCGGGGGCCTCGTCGTGCGTGCGGTGACCTCCATGCCCTGACGCCGGCCGCGACGCACCTGGCCCGTGCCGAAGAACAGCTCGAAGGCCTCGTCGAACACCACACGCTCCGCCGGTCGCACGACGGTGATGGAGGACAGAGCCGCATAGAGATCGTCCCGCCGGTCGAGGCCTACGACCTCGATGCCGGCGGCCAGGTCGCGGGCTGTGGCGGGAACCACGGCGAGCCCGCGATCGCGCAGGTACCGGACGAAGTGAACGAGGTTGGCGGCGAGGATGTCCGTCACGCCGGCTCGAGCACGCTCTCCAGGCCGCCGTCCCTGAGACGCGAGACGTCCTCCTCGTACTTGAGGACGACGCCGAGGGTGTCATCCATGACCGCCGTGGTGAGCTCGGTGTGCCCCAGCACATTGAGCGCAGCCGCCCAGTCGAGGGTTTCGGCGACGCCCGGAGGTTTGAACAGCTCGAGCTTCCTGAGCCGCTGCATCGTCCCTGCGAGCTGGCCCGCCAGCGACGAGGAGATGCCAGGCGCCTTGGCGTGGAGTATGGCGACTTCCCGTTCCAGACCCGGGTAGTCGATCCAGTGGTACAGGCAGCGACGCTTCAGCGCATCGTGGATCTCCCTGGTGCGGTTCGAGGTGATGACGACGATGGGGGTCTCGGCGGCCTTGATCGTGGCCACCTCGGGAATGGTCACCTGGAAGTCGGACAGCAGCTCGAGGAGGTATGCCTCGAACTCCTCGTCGGCCCGATCGAGCTCATCGATGAGGAGCACAGGGCGACGGCCTGCGGCACCGGCCTCGATGGCCTGAAGCAGGGGACGAGCCACGAGGTACTGCCGGGACATGATGTCCTGGACCTCGGCTGAGCCCCCGTCGTGCCTGGCCTCGAGAAGCCGGATCGCAAGCATCTGCCTGGCGTAGTCCCACTCGTAGAGAGCCTGGGACACGTCGAGCCCCTCGTAGCACTGGAGCCGGATGAGATCCTCCCCGACCGTCGCCGCCAGCACTTTGGCGACCTCGGTCTTGCCGACACCCGCCTCTCCTTCGAGGAAGAGGGGACGCCCCAGCTGGATGGCGAGGTGGATCACGACGGCCAGCGATCGATCCGCGACGTAGTCCTCGCGTACCAGCGCTTCTTGCACTTGGTCGACGGTGTGTGGAATCACAGGCAGCACGTTACCGCCTGGCGGGATGCTTCTCGGGGGCGGCGCTCAGCTCACCAGCCGGTGGTGGAGAAGCCCGCCGCCGGCGCCTGGGCGAACGTGGGGCACGTGGCAGGCATCGTTGCGAGCTCCGCGAACAATGTCGGGCTGTCTGCTCCGAGGGGCGGCTCCCACATGCCGAGAACGGAGTTGCTGTCCGAGATCCGCCACAGGCAGATCGCCCCGTCGGTGCTGCGCTCGACCTTGACGCCCGTGACGCCGCTGGGGTCGATCGCGGTCCCTGGTGCCATCGCCAGCACTGCCGCCACGAGGTCGGGCGTGGTCGGATCCTCGATGTTCACGGTCTTGACGGGTACCAGGACCTCCCGAAGCTCCGCCTTCGCTTCAGCGTCCTTTGCCTGGTTGGTGACGCCGGAGAATGTCGGGATGGCGATGGCCACGAGCACGATGAGGATGGCGAGGACCGCCATGACCTCGGCGAGAGTCACGCCCTCTTGGCGATAGCGCAGGTGGTGAGATGGTGCCACGGCAGTCTCCGAGGCTGGCGGCCGGGTCGTAGGAGGGCGCAGAAAGAGCACGATCTTGTTGTGCGCTCGTCGACAACGTCCCCGGGTGGGGGAAGTTGCGTATGAGTCGGCGAGCCCGAGAGGCATACTCCTTCGGCACCCTCCTCATGGAGTAACGGACGATCCGGCACGGTGATGGAGGGTTTTCGGAGACCGCACTCAGTCCGGGGCACGTCCGGGACCGGCCGCGATCGCCGCATCGTGCGGCAGATCGACCCGCTGCGCTCTCAACATCGCGTGGGGGCCTGGTGCGAGCAGGTTGGAGACGCGTGATGCATAGGCATCCGCATAACGCTCCACCTGCCTCGCAAACAGGCTCTTGTCGATGCCGGCTCGCATGAGCGGGCCCCAGGCCTCGTTACGGATGGCACCCGCCGCGACAGCGAGCGGGGCGATCTCGTCGTCGAGCTCGGAAATGGCGGATCGCGCCGCTTGCAGCGAAGCCGTTTCGGGCGCCACTACACCGGTGACATATCCCTTATTGGCACGTTGCTGAGCGAGGGTGAGGCGCCCGATCTCCGCCTCGAGCTGCTGTTTACGCGACATGAGCTCGACGAGCCGGCGCTGGGTCGGTTTGAACTCGATCGCCGAAGACACCTCGGTCTCGAGCTCGCGCAGGATGAGCAGCGTCCTCCAGCTCAGGAGGGCTTTCGAGAAGTGGACGTCGCCAAACAGGTGGTCGCCGACGTACAGGATCTCGTCGCCCGAGAGCCCGAGACTGGTCTCGACCCGGCGCGCACACCCGCCGTAGAAGACGCTTTGCTGGTCGATCGTCCCGAAGTGCGGGCTGAGCAGCGAATGCTCCTCGTCGATGACCTTGAACAACGCGTTGTCCGACGTGAAGAAGGAGGGCTTGTCCGCAGACACGACGATGGCATCGAACACGTCCCGCCAGGTGCCCGACGGGAGGAACGGGTCGAATGCGTGTGTCATGATCCGATCCGCATACGACCAGTCCGAGTTGGTGATGAGGAGCAAGCACTTGCCGGCATGACGCTGGTCGAGCAGTGCCAGCACGGTGTCGGGGTCGCGAACCACGAACCGGTCGAGGTCGGCAAGGATGTCTTGTCTGATATCGCCCTCGCGATGGGCCCCGCCGAGCGCCGTGCGCACCGCGGCGTAGAGGCCCGCGTAGCCGACCCCGGCCGGCCCGTCTCCGGCGTCGATCACCTCGACGAGTTGCGAGTAGAGACTGGCTTCGGACAGCGAGAAGAGCACGTTGATGAAGACGAACCGGTCGGCACCGAGGTCAACGAGTGTGTCCGCGTATGTCGTGCGGATCTCGTCGTAGCCGAGGAAGCGAGTGCCGTGTGCGGCCCGAATGACGTACCCGAAGCGAGTGGCCTTCACGAGGTTGCCGGTGGCGAGATCGATGGCCAGCCCCCTGATCACCGTTTTCGCATCGAATCGGAGAGCTGAGACCGGCCAGCCCTCATCACCGAGCCTGCGCTTCGCATGCTCGAACGCACGCTCCTCCCACCTGGCAGCGTCGTAGTGGACGAGCGTGTAGTCGAGGTCGTAGCCGACGGCTTTGATCGACCGGAGGTTGAGCGTCCTGTTGACGAAGACGCCGCGTTCGGGACCGAGGGCTCCGCTCACGCGGGCCGGTACGGCAGATACTCGGGGGACCACATCTCGGCGGCGAGCACCGCGTCGAGATCGTCTACGGCGTCTGCGATTCCTTCCGAGATCGCTTGCGACGCCGTTGCCCGCGCCACCTCCCAGGAGACGTCCCGCACCGATGTGATGGCCGGGTAGATCTGTCCCGCCTTCAGCTGCTCCTCGGTGACGGTCGACGCGAGTGCCCGGGCGGCGGCCAGGAACATGCGGTCGGTGATCCGTTTCGCCCCGACGGCCTGGACTCCGAGCCCGATGCCGGGGAACACGAACATGTTGTTCGCCTGACCGATGATGTGCTGCTCGCCGTCGTAGTCGACCGGTGCGAACGGACTACCGGAGGCGACGATGGCCCTGCCCTCGGTCCATCGCAGCGCGGAGGACGGAGTGATCTCGGCATGGCTGGTCGGGTTCGAGAGCGGCATGACGAGCGGGCGCTCGCAGTGCTTCGCCATCTCCTCGATCATCACGCGACGGAACGTGCCCGGCTGCGCGGTCGCGCCGATGAGCACGGTGGGCTTGACGGCCCGGATGACATCGACCGGGGAGGGGTTGTCGAGCTTGTCCAGCCCGAAGCGCTCCAGCACCGCGCGCGACACCGCCAGCGGCCGCTTGTGCGGGTCGCGGATCTCGACGCCCTCGCGCAAGAGGCCCTTGGAATCGAACAGGAAGTGCAAGCCCTCGATCGTGTCCTCGGCCACGCCGTCCGCACGCTGCGCCGGCTTGAGCAG
>JBHHXA010000069.1:0-9709 GCA_046756805.1 Acidimicrobiia bacterium | reverse complement strand
TCGCCGCCGTCGAGGTCTTGGGGTCGGAGCTCGACGATGGCCCGGGCGGTGTCCCGGTCGCGGCCGGCGGCAGTCTCGTAGTCGAGGTAGTGGGACAAGTCGGAGCTGACAACACCGAACACTTCGCCCGACCCGAGGGTCTCATCGAGTACTTCCGCGGCTTCCGCGGAGTCGATGTCGCCCGTGAGCACGGGCAGCATCGTCACCTCGCCACCGACGACTTGAAGAAAGGGAAGCTGCACCTCGAGGCTGTGCTCACGATGATGCGCAGCGTCGTAGCGCGTCGCAGCAGGGTTCGCCTCGACCAGGTCCCGAAGCTCTGCATCGACGGCGACGCGGCCGAGCGGGGTTGCGAACACATCCTCAGACGGCGTCGCCAACCCGCGAAACCGGAGGAAGTGCGAGGGCCCGAAGAGGACGAAGCGCCGGGGGCGAGGTGACACTGCGGCGAGCACGCGGTACGCCGCGGCCGCGACCGGACCGGAGTACACGTACCCGGCGTGGGGAGCGACGACGATCGCGGGCGCGACATCGACCGTGGGCGCCTCCTCCCAGTCGAGCATCTCGTCGACCGTGCGGCGCAGATCCGCCGCATCCGCGGGGTAGAAGGACCCGGCATGGCTGGGTGAGCGCACCATGGCTCCGACTCTACGCGCGGCCGGCGATGTCGGGCTGAGGGCCTCAGTACCCCATCGCGTCGAGCAGCGCACGCTTGTAGGCCTGATGCCCCAGCTCGTTGGGATGCAGCGTCCCGGAGGTGGAGAGCTGCTCCGGCTTGAACAGGTCGTCCAGTGCGCCCTGGATCACGTTCGACTCTTCGGCCTGGCGAAACCAGCGCACGGCCGGATCGTCCAGGGGTTCGGGCTGATCCGGAAAGGGGTTCCCCGCATACGCCGCCGGGTCGTACGGAGCCGTGCCGCAATAGCCGTGGCTCTCGAACTCTGCCACGTGACCATCGACGTACGTCCAACTGTGGTCGGCTGCCGCTTGCCCCACACGCTCGTTGAGCCCGACGAGCAGTCTCGACTCGGCCGCCTCGATCTCCATGGCGTCCACCTCGAGCCCGAACAGGAGGTCGCCCGCGATCTCCTCGCAGAGTCTGGTGCCCCCATCGCCGACCGTTCTCGTCGGAGCCGGGTACGCGGTGATGAACACCTGCTCCGGGTCCAGCACGTCGAGGGCCAGATCCAGCTCGCCGAAGAGACCCGGCAGAGTGGCGAGGCCGCGATCGGCCTCGGTCATGATGCCCTCGAGGAGCCTGGCCTGCACGTTGTCGGTGAGGAGTCCACCGTCGAGAGCGACGAGAAGCCCGATCGTCGACGAGAAGCCGGCATCGTTGCCTCCGATGGAGAGGGTCACCACGTCCACCTCGCGGTCACAGCCTCCGGAGGACCGGCAACCGATGAGCTCTGCCGCCTCCTCGACCTGAGGTCGTAGGTCGATCTCCTCCCCGGAGCCAATGGGGATGTCCACTCGAGGTCCGGTCACCCCCTCTTCGATCGTCGCTCCGGAGGAAGCGAGGAACACGAAGGTCACCGACGTATGGGGATCGGCTCGCTCGATCTCGAGGGCAACCTGCGCCGGGCCCGCGAGACCCGTCCGGTGCGCCGCGTCGTGATCGAGACTCTGCTTGCTGCCCGGGTTCGATGTCCCGTCGTCCGCCCAAACGGGTGGGTCACCCGGGCGCTCGGGGTTCCCTTCGCCGGCCGCGTACGAGTCTCCGAGCGAGAGGATGAGGATGTCCTCCACCACGACCTGCTGCGTGACCGCTGCCTCAACACCGCCGCCGGCAACCACCAGCGTGACCTCGTACTCGCCTTCCGGTAGGTCCGCCGTCGTCGCCGGCTCCTCGGTTCGTAGGCGGGCGGAGGTGGCATCGCCCTCCACCTCGATCTCCCAGCGATACTCCTCGATCTCACCTGCGTCGAGGGCCGACCCGGATGCGTCGAGCTCGACCGTGAACACCGGGGTGGTGGCCTCGCACCCGACAGCGCACGATCCCGGCTCCAGGTTGTGCACGTACTCGAAGGTGTTGGGGATGTCCGGTCTGCCGTCGCCGTTGACGTCGAGACCGAAACGAGGAGCCATCGACCACTCGAACGACGCCCCATCGGTGACCGGAGCAATCACGACACTCGTCGTGGTGCTCGACACCGTTCCCGCAACGGTGGCCTCCTCCCTGCCTATGAGATTGCACGAGGCCGCCGCGAGGGAGAGCAGCGTGAAGAGGGAAACGGACAGGATCTGCCGCCGGGGACGAACCATGTGTCGGCGTCTCACCGGTTGATCGGCGGGAACTCGAGCAACTCGGCATCCGTCCACGGGATGTTCCCGCCGATGTATGCGACGTAGAGGAGGTCTACGGTCCCGTCGAGCACAGTGGACACCACGGCTTGGTCCACTTCGTCACGAAACTCTTCGTCTCCCGACCACACCGCCACGGCGATCGGCTCCTCGAAGTCGATGAGCAGCGCCTCGAGGCTCGGATCGGCAGCGGCTGCGACATGCGCACCCATGAACGAAGTCGCATACGCATCAACCTCGCCGGCCGCGACCGAGAGCGGCGAGAGCGTCTCGTAGGCCACCACTTCTGCTCTGACTCCTGCGGCGTCGAGGGTGTCCAGGAGCGACAGCTCCGTGGTGGTCCCTGCCGTGACACCTATCAACGATCCATCGAGTGACGCCAGCGCTACCTCGGGTCCACCCGCCGCGGACAGCACGGGCCCGTCCCTGCGGACGAGGAAGCCAGGACCCTCGAGGAAGTACGGACTGGACCACAGGGCCAGGTCATCGCGGCTCGTGGTGTGTGTGGTGTTCCGCACGAGCATATCGATGATGCCGTCGTCGAGTGCGGTGAAGCGCTCCGCCGCCGACACCGGAACCCAATCGATCTCGATGTCCCCGAAGAGACGGGCCACGATCGCCCGAGCGAGATCGATCTCGAATCCGAACAGGTCCTGACCCTCTCCGGTCTTGAAGGGTGCCACGTCCAGATTGTGCACGCCGATGGAGATGGAGCCGCGGTCGATGATGTCGAACGCGGTGAACGAGGACACCTCGATGAACACGCCGGGCAAGCCGGTGACGGTCGGGGTGATCGTGACGGTGGGCGTCGTGGTCGTCCCGACGGTCGAAGGCGGCCGGGTCGACGATGTCGTCTGCAACGTCGTCGTCTGGGGCGACCTCGTTGTCGGTGGAGCGGTCGAAGACGCGGACACGTCGCCCGAACCCCCTCCGAGCGCGGCCACCAACCCCACCACTCCGAGAACCGCAGCACCGGCAACCGCCACCACCACGCCGCGCCGGGATCGTTGCGGCTGCACCTCCTGCCGGTCGGGAGGACGCGGGAGGTGGTCCCGCGAATCGGGAGGCTGCGGCATCTGGTCCGGCGGCGGCGTGACGGGCTCCGGTACGAGGATGGGCTCGGTATGCACTTGTGGCGTGTCGCCGGGCGCGGGGTCGCCGAGAGGACCTGGGTGCGCTGGCAAAGGCGCATCCCGCGGCGGCGGTGGCTGCGGCTCGGCGCCGATCCCAACCCCGAGGGCGAGCGCCCACGACTCGACGGCCCAACGCGCCGCGTCCTGTGTGAGTGCCCTGTCCGCTTGCAGCCTCCGTGCGAGACGGTCGGCAGTCGCAGGGCCCAGTGAATCCGATGCGGCTGCAAGCGTCGCACCGACCCCCTCTTCGGCGGCAGCCACGAGTGCCGAGATCTCACGTCTGTGAGCCCCGGCAACGTCCCGCAGCAGGCCCTGTACGCGGCGGGGCTCTTCGGCGAGGCCGGGCCCGTACCGGGCAACGAGATCCTGCAGCGCTTGTCTTGCCTCAGCGGCGAACTCGGTCATCGCATCACGCGCTTCTCACGAGCAGCCCGACCGTCACGTCGTCACCGGATCCCAGCGCGGAAGCCTCCGCCAGCCACCCGGAGAGGTCCGAAGATACGGCGTCGAGACCATCGGACCGGATGAGGTCGAGCAGGTCGGGCCCGACACGGAGGAACCCTTCATCGTCGGCGAACGAGTTGCTGTACCCGTCCGTAGACAGGATGACGAGCGACAGATCGGAACCGTCGAGGGCCAGGCTGCGAACCCGTGCGTCGTCGTGGGCAGTCGCTCCTGCGAGCGAAGTGGTCAGGTTGCCCGCGAGACGAGGGTCGACGGGCATCGGCCGCGCCACCTCGCCTGCCCCGGAGACGGTGAGGATGTCTCCGTCACCAAGCTGGAACAAGACGACGCCCTCGTCTCCTGCGGCCGCGACGAGAACGGTGGATCCGTACGCAAGGGCAGGGAAGGCCCCCACTTCCTGGACACCTTCGCTCCCCTCGAGCTCCTCCAGCCTGGCGAGCTCGGTGTCGGTGAAGGGTCTCTCCTCGAGATCCGAGAGAACGGCGGTCCGCCAGGCACGGACGACGGTGTGCGGAAGACGCTCCACCGCCACCTCGGTGAGCTGATCGAACGAACCGAGGCGACCCACGGCGAGGAGCTCATCCAGCGCTCGGCCCGCCATCTCGACCGCGAATCTGGCGCCGACCTCACTCCGGAAGCACTTGGCACTGCCGTGGCCGTCCGCAACCGCCAGCACCACCACCGGACCCGTGGCGTCCTCGGGCAACCAGGCCAGCGCATCCTGGTTCGGGAGATCGGACCGCGCATGGCTGGCGCCGCGAACGGACGCACCGATGGCTCGCCAACCCACGGTCACCACACAGGCGAGACGTCGGGGCCCGCGGCCGGTGGTGCCGGCGAAGGCACGGACACCGTCTGGCCCACCGTAGGGCTCGAGGCAGCCTTGAGTGCAGCGGTGGACGCCCACTTGATCCGCTCGACGAGCGCCTCCGGGTTCGAAGCGGACACGGGCCGATACTCGAGGTGGGCAATGAACTTCTGAAGGATCTCCTGGTCGGCGTCGCGGCCGATCGCGACCGCCATGCGCACGGATTTCTCCCCCCACGGCTGTGCCAGCAACTCCTGGAGCGCTCCCGAGAAGTCATCGGTGGGCTGCCCGTCGGAGATGAGCACGAGCACGGGGGGAAGCGCCCGATCGGGCATCGCAGACGCTTCGAGCTCAGGGGCAACGAGGCGCAGAGCGTCTCCCATGTCGGTGACGCCGTTCGCCTCGACCTCGCGCCAGGTGAAGTCTTCGATCGGAGTCGGGTGCTCGACGTGCCAGTCCGCACCGTCGCTGAACCGAACCACACGGACGAAGACGTCTGCGCTCGCGTTCTCGGCGGCGGCGCGGCGCATGTGCGGCACCGCCTCCCGAATCGCCGTGTTCAACGCCTGGATCTTCCCGTCGAACGCCATCGATCCGGAGCAATCCACCAAGAAGAAGAAGTGAAGAGGCCTGCGTGCGAGCCGGCCCCCGGGTCGTGTCGTCATACCAATCCTCGTCGCCGCGCCGAAAGACTACCCAGGAGCGTGGGTGCTGAAAAAGTGTGCCCGTCGGGCTCATCGACTCAACCGCAGCTCCCCGCCCGGAACCTCGCCGACGACCCACAAGAGGATCGCGCCCTTTCGGCCCCCCCAGGGCGCTCACCGGCGACGACACGCCCACCCGACTTCGGTAATCTCGCCTCAGGAGGCAATGCGCGATGTGGTCGGGCCTAGAGCAAGGAACCGTGCTCCGCTCGGAGATGTCGGGTACGCCATACGTCGCTGAGGAGCTGCTCGGTGAGGGGGGCCAGGGCCAGGTGTGGCGGGTGCGCTCCGGACCGGGGATGCCGGAGGAACATTTCGCCCTCAAGTGGTACTTCCCGCACGCTGCGACCGACGAGCAGCACCGGGCACTGACCCGCCTCGTCGACGGCGGGGCACCGGACGGTCGGTTCCTCTGGCCGCTAGAGCTGGTGCTGAGCGACTCAGCACCAGGGTTCGGCTACCTGATGGGGCTGCGCGCCCCGGAGTTCTACGGCATGGTCGAGCTCATGCACCGTCGTATCGACCCCACCTTCCGCACGCTGGCGACCGCGGGGTTCCAGCTCGCGGACGGCTTTCTCCAGCTCCACTCCCGCGGCCTGTGTTATCTCGACATCAGCTTCGGCAACGTGTTCGTACAGCCCGAAGACGGTCGCATCCTCATCTGCGACAACGACAACGTCAGGATCGACGGCAGCCCTGCCGCGATCGCGGGCACGCCCAAGTTCATGGCCCCGGAGCTGATCAGGGATCTCATCAGCGGCAGGATCCCGCGGCCCGACCGCCGGACCGACCTCTTCTCGCTGGCCGTCCTGCTCTTCTACATGTTCGTCATGCACCACCCGTTCGAGGGCAAGAGGGAAGCCGAGATCGCCTTGCTCGACGCAGAGGCGCAGAACGAGTTGTACGGCACGAACCCAGTCTTCATCTTCAGCCCGGATGATCCGTCCAACCGTCCCCAGGCGCAGTACCACCAAAATGCGCTCGACTTCTGGCCGATCTACCCCCAATACCTGCGCGACCTGTTCACCCAGTCGTTCACGGCCGGTGTCGATGACCCCGAGAACGGCAGGGTGCAGGAAAGCCAGTGGCGGAGGGCCATGGCCGACCTCCGTGATGGCCTCGTGTATTGCCACGGCTGCGGACTCGAGAACTTCCTCGACCCTGCCGCACCATCCGGCAACAACGCCACCAAGTGCTGGAACTGCGGTGCCGAGATCATTTCGGCCGCGCACCTCGCGTTCGGAGGCAAAGGCCGGTCGAGCCGGATCGTCGCCCTCACCGGGAACACCCGGCTCTATCCGCACCACCTCGGGAGCCTGTACGACTTCTCCCATCCGATCGCTTCGGTGAACCGGCACCCGACCGACCCCGCGATCTGGGGGCTGAAGAACCTGTCCACCCGCCCCTGGGCGATCACGACGGCAGAAGGGGGCACGTGGGACGTCGAACAGGGCCGCAGCGTGACGATCGCCCCTCACACGAAGATCGACTTCGGGCCCGTCGCAGCCCGGGTCCGGGGCGATCGCGTGGTGGCAGGCGAAACATGAGCGGGCGACGGTAGCCTGCGCAGGCATTCGAACACCTGGGAGGGGCAATGGCGGAGGGCCAGCTGCGGGTGAGCGCCGGCGACCAGCACGTCGTGCTGCCCGCCGATCGGGAGGCCTCGATCGGTAGGGATCGGTCCTCCACGATCATCGTCGACGAGGACGGAGTGTCCCGCCGTCACGCCAGGCTCTTTCATCGAAACGGACGATGGGTGCTCGAGGACGCAGGAAGCCGAAACGGCACATACCTCGATGGTGCGACTGTGACGCAGATCGAGATCCGATCCCGCACCACCGTGCTCCTCGGCCACCCGCGGTACGGCACTTCGGTGACCCTCGAGCCGCTGACAGCGGCGCGACCCGATGCGCCCTCCGGCCCTCCTCCCCGTCCCGAGGCGTCACCGCCACCTTCCGGTCCCCCGGGAGGGTCCCCACCGCCACCGGCGCAGCGGAAGGAGGCGGCCCCGCCCCGACCGGCGCAGCGGGAGGAGGCGGCTCCGCCGCGGCCGGCGCGCCCCCGACCGGGAGGGGCGCCGGTGCACACGGACGTCGGGCCATCGGTCCTGAGTGTCGGGGACTTCCGTCAGGTGAGTCAGGTCCACCGGCCTCAGGCGCTGGTCCGGATAGGGAGGGCGCCCGACAACGAAGTCGTCGTCGACGACCTCACGGTGTCCCGCCACCACGCGGAGCTCCGCGGGGACGCGGCGACGGGGTACGAGCTCTCCGACCTCGGCAGCTTCAACGGCACGTTCGTCAACGGCGTCCAGATCCAACGCGCGCTGGTCAAGGAAAACGACGTCGTCGGGATCGGCCACCACAGGCTGAGGCTCGTCGCCGGCCGCCTCGAGGAGTACGTCGACACCGGAGACATCCTCTTCGAGGTGACCGGGCTCGCCGTGACGATCGAAGGGGGCCAGCGCATCCTCGACGATGTCAGCTTCTCGCTCCCCGAACGCAGCCTCCTCGCCGTCGTCGGTCCCAGCGGCGCAGGCAAGTCGACGTTGCTCAATGCTCTCACCGGCTTCCGTCCCGCTCCGATCGGTTCCGTGCTCTACGACGGCCGCGACCTCTACGCCTCGTACGCCGACCTCCGGCAGAGGATCGGGTACGTGCCTCAGGACGACATACTCCATCCCGAGCTCACGATCAGACAGGCGCTCGACTACGCCGCCAAGCTGCGGTTCCCTCCGGAAGTGACCGCACAGGAGCGATCACAGCGCGTCTCTGAAGTGCTCGAAGAGCTGGGTCTCAGCCACCGAGCCGGTCTTGCCATCAGCAAGCTCTCCGGTGGCCAGCGGAAGCGGTGCAGCGTCGCGATCGAGTTGCTGACGAAGCCCTCGTTGCTGTTCCTCGACGAGCCCACCTCCGGTCTCGACCCCGGATACGAGCGCTCGCTAACGAAGCTCCTCAGGGATCTCGCAGACGGTGGTCGCACGGTCGTCGTCGTCACGCACAGCGTGCAGAGTCTCGATCTGTGCGACCGCCTCCTCGTCCTCGCTCCCGGCGGCCGCCTCGCCTACTTCGGGCCACCGGGGGAATCCCTCGGCTACTTCGAGGAGCCGAACTATGCGGGTGTGTTCGAAGCTCTGGAGCAGGGTTCCGCGGACGACTGGGCCGCCCGATTCCGGCACGGGCCTCTGTACGCCCGTTTCGTCGCAGACCCTCTCGCGCAGCGCGAGATCGATCCCGACCTGGGACGCGAGGTGGCGGCCCGCCCGCCGAAGCGACCGGGTTGGTTGAGCCAGTTCACCACTCTGACGTCCCGCTACGTGACGGTGATCATGTCGGACCGCAAGCTGGTCCTCGGCCTGCTCTTACAGGCGCCGATCCTCGGCGTACTGATGCTGGCCGCGCTCTCCGAAGGGGAGCTGGCTCCCCTGGGCCCGAACGAGCTCACCCGGTTCTCGCAGGCGATGTCCGTACTCATCGTCCTCGTCATCGGGGTCACGGGTCTCGGTATCTCGAACGCAGTGCGCGAGATCGTGAAGGAGGGCGCGATCTTTCGCAGGGAGCGATCCGTCGGCCTCTCGATCTCGGCGTACGTCCTCTCGAAGGTGTTCGTGCTGTCCATCCTGACGTTCCTCCAGGCCGCGGTGATGGTGCTGATCGCGATGCGTCGTCAGGGCAGCGGCTGGGGCGGTGCCCTCCTCGAGTCCGGCGAGATCGAGTTCGTCATCGGGTTCGGGATGGCCGGTCTCGCGGGCATGGGTCTGGGCCTCCTCATCTCCGCGATCGCGAAGAACGTGGATCGTGCCGTGTCGCTGCTGCCTGTGCTCCTGGTGCTCCAGCTCATCGTGTCCGGAGCTTTCAAGAACGTGCTCGAGAAGCCGGTGCTGCGGGAGGCGAGCTATCTGGCGAGCGCCCAGTGGGGCTTCTCAGCGGGTGCGGCCACGATCGATCTCAACGAGCTCCAGGCGCTCAACGACTGCCTCCAGGCCAACACGACGATCAGCAACGGCGCAGAAGTCTCCGCGCTGCTCGATTGCTCTCTCCTCGAGCGCGCCACCGCCGGCGGCTCCACCGCCGAACTCGAGCGTGCGCTCCTCGGGTTCGGGGTGTCACAGGCCGAGATCGACGGCCTCATGCGCGAGCTCCAGGGAACGAACCGGGCACAGCTCCAGCTCTCGGACGATCCGCCCCTCCGCTTCTGGGATCAGACGCCCGGCGACTGGCTCGCAAACATCGCTGTGCTGGGCGCCTTCATCGTCGTCCAGATCGGAGGAGCGATGTACGCCCTGAGACGGAAGGACC
>JBHHXA010000068.1:0-9771 GCA_046756805.1 Acidimicrobiia bacterium | reverse complement strand
CGCAGGGGAGTCTTCGTCAGCGTCGGGTTGCTGGTCGCCGTCGCCGCCGTGTGGCTGGCGACACCGGCGGCCGAACCCGTCTCCGCCCCCGCTCCCTTGATGCCGCCGCCGGAATCCGAGGTCGCGACACCGGCACCCTCTCCGTCGATCGCTCCCGCAACCACAGTGTCGGTGTCGAAGCCTGCCGATCCTGAGCAGACGAAGGCGCCCGGTCCCGGCTCGAGAGCGCTCCAACTCGCCGGGCTGGCGCGGGAGGCGTACCTCGGCTGGTTCGAAGCGATCCACCGCGACGATCCCCAACTGCTCGCCACCGCCGTCGGCTCACAGGAGATGTTCGATGCGGGCGTTGTGGCGATGGAGCAGGACCGGATTCGCTTCACCCGCGCCCCGGCCGCGTACGACGCGTTGCTCGTGGTCGATCGGGTGCTGCTCGATCGGAGCGATTGTGTGGTTCTCGAGGTGACCGATGATCTGACACGGTTCGTCGCCGCCGTCGAGCCGTCCCGGACCGTGATCGTCGTGTACTGGCCCGACGTTGCCACGGGTCGGCTCCTGATGGCCACGCAGTGGGAACCCGGGACACCGGCATCGGTTTGGGCAATGGATTGCGATCTCATGATCAGGGGGATCGCCGGGTGAGCGTGATACGGCTGATGCTCCTCGCCGTGGCCGTCGTGGTGTCCTTGCCGGCCCCGGCCCGCGCCCTGGCGGAGCCGGACGAGGCATACGCCTGCTGGATGGAAATGGTCAACGACGGCGACACGTTGCAGCGTCGTCGCTTCGTCGTGTGCCGAATCGCGGGCGAGTTGACCGACCTGTTCGAGGGCCCGGGAGACGTCCCCGACGTGCTCCACGCGGCAGCAGGCAGCGACGCGGACGGTCCGTGCTGGTTCTGGAGCACGACGGACTCGGGCTGGGAAGTGGTGCGGACCGACGGGCAATCCGCGTTGCTCCGATTCGACCCCGATGGTCGCGGCGGCACCCCGGCGCTCGCCGATGGTTGGGTCCGTCCGTGCGGTGGCGAGCCCGACGAGGATCCTGATCTCATCTCTCTCATATGGGAGGTCGTGCGCAGACACCGGATCCCCACACCCGAGGTCGCGGCCGAGCCGGACATCGGTCTCACGGGGCTCGACTCGTATGTGAAGGGCCGCCTCCCGTCCGCCATCGAAGACGGTGCCGTCTCGCCGGTCACCGGGACGGCTGTGGAGGTCGTGATCGAGGTGGTGGCGGTGCGTGTGGACTGGGCAGACGGGGGTGATGCGACGCACCTGCCGGCGAGCCTCTTCCATCGCATGACGGGCTGGCCCGACGGCGTGCTGGCCCATGCCTACGACACCGCAGGCTCGTACCGTATCGAGGTGGGGTACGACTGGGTCGTGCGGTGGCGCGCCGGTTCGAGCGGCTGGAAGCAGCTGGTGTTGTCGCCGACGACCACCCCGGTGGCGTACCGGGTGGATGAGATCGTCGGTCGCCGGGTGCCCTGACTCAGTTCGAGGCGACGAGGGCCACGGCTACGAGGGCCAGCGCCAACCCGGTGCGGCGTCGCGGTCCCAACGTCTCGCCGAGCACGAACCTCGCCAGCAACACGGTGGCGGCGGGGAACATGGCGGTGAGGGTCGAAACGACGGCCAGCGATCCGCGGTTGGCCGCCAGGATGAATGCGCCGTTACCGAGGACGGTCAGGGCGCCGCTCGTGACGAGCGGCGCGATCGATTGGGCCCGGGGGACGATCTCGCTGCCGGCGAGTGCCGCGATCGCTACCAGCGTGATCCCGCCTGCGATGCGGGCCGGTATGAGGGGCCAGATCCCGGCTCCGTCTCCCACTGCGCTGAGCATGATGAGTAGGCCGCCGAAGCCGGCGCCTGCGAGCAGCCCGTAGCCGACGCCGGCCGGTCGTTGCTCTCGATCGCCCATCTGGTCGGGCGACGTGCTGATGATCCAGATCGCGGCGAGCCCGACGACGAGGCCCACGATCTGGACCGCGGCGGGCCTGTCTCCGGTGGCGAGAGCGAACAGCACGGTCCACGCCCCGGCGCCGACGGCGGCGATGGGTGAGACCACGGCGATGGCTCCGGTGGCAAAGCCCCGGTAGAGAGCGAGGATCGCCAGACCGCCCGAGACGCCCGCGGCGGCTCCCCACAACATGTCGCTCGTCGTAGGTGAGCCAGAGATGAACGGGGAGACGATGAGCGCGGTGACCACACCTGCGGCGTGCGCCCCGATCGAGACGGCGGTGATCCGACCGAGGCGGCTTGCGATCCCCCCAAAGAAGTCGCCTGCCCCCGAAAGGGCGGCCGCCGCCATGCCGAGGAGAATCGCCACGTGGGGCGTCAGTCGCCGATGGCGCCCTGAAGGCGCGACGCGGCCTCCACGAAAAAGGCGGGTACGGGTGCGGGGCGGAAGGTCTCCGCATCCACCAACACCTGGATCTGAGAGGCTTCGACCACGAGACGCCCGGTTTCCTCGTCCCGCACCTCGACGGTGAATGTGACGGAGGTGCGTCCCACCGCAGCGACTCGAGGCGCCGTCACGAGGGTGTCGCCGAGCCGGGCCGATGAACGGAAGTCGACCTCCGCATGGGCGAGGACGATGTCGAACCCGCGCTCCACGAGCCCTCCGCCGCCAAGACCCGTCGCATCGAGCCAGTCCGTGAGCGCATCGTCCATGTAGGTGAAGTAGTTGCCGTTGAACACGATGCCCTGGGCGTCGGTGTCCGAGTACCTCACCTTGCGTCTGTATTCGACCGGCCAGCTCATGGCCGGAGAGGCTAACCGGGGGGCGGGAGTGCCGCCGTCGCCTCCGGTCAGCCGGGAGCTTCGTAGCGCAGCGGTGCGCCGGAGTCGGCGTGAGCGCGGAGGATGGCTGCCGGCTCGTATCGGGGGCCATGCTCCGCGGCGAGACGGTCGAGCTTGGCCGCGACCGATGCCGCTCCAACGTGATCGACCCAGTGGAACGGGCCACCGCGGAAGGGGGGGAAGCCGAGACCGAACACCGCACCGATGTCGCCGTCTCTTGCCGAGCGCAGAACCCTTTCCTCCAGACAGCGCGCTGCCTCATTCACCAACAGCAGCGAGAGCCGGTCCTGGATCACGCTCATCTTCATGTCGTTACCGGGCGTGACATCGAGAGCCGCATACACCGTCTCGTCGACACCGCCGCGGGTACCTCCGTCGTACGTGTAGAAGCCCCTCCCGTTCTTGCGGCCCTTTCGGTCGTCCGCAGCGAGACGCTGGAAGATGGGAGGAGGCTGCATCCGCGCTCCGAACGCGTCCTGCATGATCACGGCGATCTTGGCACCCGTGTCGATACCGACCTCGTCGCTGAGCACGACCGGGCCCACAGGGAAGCCCCATTGCTCCATGGCCGCGTCGATGCTCTCTATGGGCACTCCCTCTTCGAGGAGGTGGCCCACCTCCGCGGCATACGGCGCCAGAACCCGTGTGGTGTAGAACCCGGGCCCGTCGTTGACCACGATGACGGTCTTGCCCTGCCTCTTCCCGAACGCCACACAGGTGGCGGTGACCCGGTCTGCGGTCTGGTCGGTGACGATCACCTCGAGCAAGGGCATTTTCTCGACGGGCGAGAAGTAATGCATGCCGATCACGTTCTCGGGGCGGGCCGCCGCTTCCGCGATGCGGGCGA
Organism: Acidimicrobiia bacterium; assembly: GCA_046756805.1. Classification (GTDB taxonomy): domain Bacteria; phylum Actinomycetota; class Acidimicrobiia; order Spongiisociales; family UBA5794; genus CAMYMC01. The sequence continues at coordinate 6,126 of JBHHXA010000068.1, read as the reverse complement.
TGGGGATCGAGGACGTGTTGGAGGCGAAGATCGTGTCAACTCGGCCCACCGCCTCGACCTCGCGCAGCATCGTCTGCTTGAGCTCGAGATCCTCGAAGACCGCTTCGATCACGAGGTCGGCGTTACCGAACCCGGTCCAGTCCGTGGTGCCGGTCACGAGGTGCATCGCACGGGCCGCCTCGCTGCGGGTCAGTCGCTTCCTCCGCTCCAGGCCCGCCACGGTGCGGGACACGTAGCCGAGCCCGCGGCCGATCCCTGCGTCGTCGATCTCGCGGATCCTCGTGCGAACGCCGGCCCTCGTGGCGTTCACTGCGGCGATACCGCCGCCCATGAGCCCCCCTCCGAGCACGCCGACCTTGCCCAGCGGCGACGGCGCCGTATCCGAGTCGATGCCACGGTCCCGCTTTGCCGCCTGGCTTGCGAAGAAGATGGAGATGAGCGCCTGCGCCTCCGGGGTGGCGGGGAGGGGGGCAAACTCGTCGATCTCCGCCGCGTAGCCGGCGTCGAGGCCCTCCTCGATGCCTACCTTGACGGCGCGCAGCGCTGCGGGTGGCGCCGGGTAGTTGCCCTTCGTCTCGGCGAGCATCCGCTCCGCGGCCTTGGCGAACAGCACCTTGCGGCCGATCGGGGTCTGTTCGAGGGCGACCTGCTGCAGGTGGGTGGGGGACAACCAACTCCTGGCCCTGGCCATCGCAGTGCCGTCGCGTTTCCGGACAGCTTCGGTGCGGCCGACGGCACCGGCGGCGCGCTCCCTGGCGACGGCGAGGAGCACTTCTTGTGGGCAGACCTCGTCGACGAGGCCGATGCGGTGGGCACGCCGGGGACGAATGGTCCTCCCCGTGAGGATGAGATCGAGCCCCGTGGCGATGCCGACGAGCCGCGGCAGCCTTTGGGTGCCACCGCCCCCGGGGATGAGACCGAGCTTCACCTCGGGTTGGCCGAACTGGGTTGCGGAGTCGCTGGAGCACACGCGCATCGATGCGGTGAGCGCCACCTCGAGGCCGCCTCCGAGGCAGGGCCCGTGGATCGCCGCTACGACCGGCTTGCCGTGAACTCGCCACAGGTCCTCGAGGTCCTGGAGGGCTGCTCTCGCCAGGTTGAACATCGCCACGGTTGCCGGACCATCCTCGAGGTTGCGCAGCCAGCGCAGATCCGCACCGGCGAGGAAATTGTCCGGCTTGGCAGACCCGAGCACCACGGCCCGCACTGCGGCATCCGACCGGAGCTCGGCGGCGATACGCGCCAGATCTTCGAACAGGTCGGGGGAGATGGTGTTCATCTTCTCGCCCGCCCGGTCGATCAGCACCATCGCGACGCCTACCCGGTCGACGGAGAGGCGGAAATGGGTGAGCTGGAGATCGGTGGTTCTGTCGGTCATTCCATGTCCCTTCAGCGCTCGAGGAGGAGTGCGGCACCGAGGCCACCTGCGGCGCATTGCGTCACCAGTGCGAGCCCCGATCCACGGCGTTGGAGTTCGTTCGCCATCGTCAGAGCCTGTCGCGCACCCGTTGCGGCGAACGGGTGGCCGAGCGAGACCGACCCGCCGTAGAGGTTGAGCTTGGTCTCGGGGATGACGCCTATCGCACGGTCCCGACCGAGGTGCTCTTCTGCCCAGGCGTCGTCTTCGAACGCGGCAAGGTTCGACAGCACCTGGGCCGCAAAGGCCTCATGCATGTCGATGACGTCGACATCGTCGAGCGTTACGCCGGCTCGGTCGAGAGCGATCGGCGTCGCAAACGCCGGGCCCATCAGCATCTGCCAGGACGGGTCGAGCGCGGCGAAGCCCCAGGATCGGACGAACACTTTCGGCTGGAGACCGTGTCGCTCTGCGGTCTTCTCCTCCATCAGCACGACGGTTGCTGCACCATCGGTGAGCGGTGAGGAATTGCCTGCGGTGACGGTCCCATACTTCCTGTCGAACGCCGGCCGCAGCGTCGCCAGCTTCTCGAGCGTCGTATCGGGACGGGGGATGCCGTCCCGCGCCGTCGTGTCACGGAACGCGGGCGGCACAGGGAAGGCCATGACCTCGTCGTCGAACACGCCTTCGTCCCACGCCGCGACCGCCTTGCGATGCGACGCCAGCGCATACTCGTCCTGGTCGCTGCGGGGGATGCCGTTCTCTCTCGCCATCTTCTCCGCGGCCTGGCCCATCGTGAGCCCGCTCGAGAGATCCGCCAGAGCCGGAGGTCGCGGCGCCAGATCGCCCGGTCGAAGCCCGGAGAACGCCTTGATCTTCGAAGGGAGATCGTCGGCCGTACTTGCTGCCATGAGGGCATCGACGACGGCGTCGTCGTACAGGATCGGCGGCTTCGACAGCGAGTCTGCCCCGCCCGCCACCACGACGTCCGTCACACCGCTCTCGATGGCGAGCGCACCGCTCACGATGGCTTGTGTGGAGGTGGCGCACGCCCTGCTCACGGAGAAGGCGTCGACGGATGGCGGCAGACCGCAACGCAGCGCCACTTCTCTAGCGATGTTGGGTGCGGCAACGTCGCCGACGACGGCTCCGTACACGACGAGATCGATGTCGTTCCCATCGACGCCTGAGCGCTCGAGGGCCTCGATGACGCACGACGCGGCGAGATCGAGCGTGGTCAACTCGGAGTAGATGGTGCCCGACTTGTGAAAGGGCGTTCGCACGCCTGCCACGATCGCGGTGCGACGTTCGGCGGTTCGGGCAGAGGTGGTCTGGGTCATGGGTCCTCGCAGTCCGGCGGCATCTCCAATGTTGCCACGCCGGGACCGATCCGGATTCTCGTCCGCGCGGCTCCTACACTCGTGCGTTCTCAGAGAGGTGTGTGCCCATGCGGTTCGGAATCCTGACCGGAGGCGGCGACGTTCCGGGGCTCAATCCCTGCATCAAGTCCGCCGTGAACGCGCTCACCGAGCACGGGCACGAGGTCGTCGGCATACGGCGCGGCTGGGGCGGGCTGCTCAACATCGACCCCGACCAACCGGCCACGATCCAGGAGAATTCGTTGCCCCTCGACGATGCCGCGGTGCGAACCATCGATCGCACCGGCGGCACCTTTCTCCACACCTCGCGCATCAACCCTTCCAACGTGGCGGCGAGCGGACTGCCGGACTTTCTCGATGCCACGGGTAGCGGCTCGATCGATGCGACGCCCCACGTCCTCCGGGTCATCGAGACGCTGGGTCTCGACGTGCTCATCCCGATCGGTGGTGATGACACCCTGTCCTACGGCCTCCGAATGCACGAGGAAGGCGTCCCGATCGTGGCGATCCCGAAGACGATGGACAACGACGTCCACGGCACCGACTACTGCATCGGGTTCTCCACCGCCGTCACCCGCGGCGTGGAGTTCATCCACAACCTCCGGACCAGCGCCGGATCGCACGAGCGGATCGCGGTGGTGGAGCTCTTCGGTCGCTACAGCGGTGAGACGTCGCTGATCACGGCGTACTTGGCCGGCGTCGACCGGGCGATCATTTCCGAAGTGCCGTTCCGGATCGACAAGCTCGGTCGATTGCTCTGCGACGACCGGCGCCGCAATCCGTCTCGCTACGCCATGATGACGATCTCGGAGGGTGCGGTGATCGAGGGGCAGGACATGAGCCTGTCCGGCGAGGAGGATCCCTACGGGCATCGCAAGCTCGGTGGGATCGGTGTCGAAACCGGTGCTCTGCTCAAGGAAGTGACGGGCGTCTCGGTGATCAACCAGCAGGTCGCGTATCTGATGCGCTCCGGCAGACCCGACTCGTTGGATCTCATGGTGGCCACCAACTACGCCGTGATGGCCGCCAACCTCGCACGGGCGGGTGTCTCGGGCCGCATGGTGGCCCTTAGCGGAGGCACGTACACGAATGTGCCGATCTCTCTGACCGGCGAGGGCGTGAAACGCGTCGATGTCGACGAGTTGTACGACGTCGACCAGTACCGGCCCAAGGTCATCCTCGTCGACGGCAAGCCGATGTTCCTCTACTGAGGCCCGGTACGCTGCCGCGTCCATGACCACCTGGCCGTTCGCTCCCCCCTTGAAGCCCATGAAGGCCAGGGTGCGTGAGACCCCTCCCGAACCCCCAGGATGGGTGTACGAGCCGAAGTGGGACGGTTTCCGCGCCCTGGCGTGGGGAGGACCCGAGGTGCGGCTCGACAGCAGGAACGGCCGTCCTCTCCTGCGGTACTTTCCCGAGCTCGAAGCACCGCTCGCCCGGCTTCCCGCGGGCACAGTCGTCGACGGGGAGATCGTGGTCGTCGTAGACGACGTCACCCAGTTCGACGTTCTGCAGCTGCGGATCCATCCCGCCAAGTCCCGGGTCGATCTGCTCTCTGCCGAGCATCCCGCGCAGCTGATCGTGTTCGATCTGCTCGCAGAAGGCGGCAGCGACCTGCGCACCGCTCCGTACGAGGAGCGGAGAGCCCGGCTCGAGGCTCTCGCACCCGCCCTCGGTTCCGCCTGGCACCTCACCCCCGTCACGGGCGACTTCGACGTAGCCAGACGCTGGTTCGACGAGTACGAGCATGCGGGATGCGACGGCATCATCTGCAAGCAGCCCGACGAGCCGTATGTCGAGGACAAGAGGAACTGGATCAAGTGGAAGCATCGCCGCGAGTGCGACTGCGTCGTGGGTGGCTACCGCGTCCACAAGGACGGAGACCGGATCGGGTCGATCCTGCTCGGGTTGTTCAACGCCGCGGGGGAGCTTCACTTCATCGGACACTGCTCCGGTTTCTCCGACCATGATCGCGTTGAGCTGCTCAGGCTCTTCGAGGAGATCCGGGCAGAAGAGAGCTTTGGCGGCGGTGATCGGACCCGCATGCCGGGGGCAGAGAGCAGATGGTCCGCGGGCAAGACGCTCGATTGGACCCCGGTGATTCCCGGAGTCGTCGTGCAGGTGAGCTACGACCAGCTCGAGGGCGGACGGTTCCGGCACGCCACCCGATTCGAGAGGTGGCGGCCGGACAAGCCCGCAGAGGAGTGCACGATGGATCAACTCATCCGGCCCGAAGGAGTGGGGTTCAGCTCCGTCGTCGGTTGAGCCGTGCCGGGTCCGGCGCCGTCACGCGTGGAGCTCGAGGACGTCGCCGTCGCCTACTACGAAGTCCCTTCCCACCTGGCGTCCACCTCCCGCCTCGCCCCGTGTCCAGAGCCGAGCGAACCTGAGCCCTCTCACGAAATCCTTGTGGACCAGCAGGGCGACGTCTCCGACGGTGTCGCCGTGGCGAACGGTGTAGGGCCGCCCCAGGTCGGCGGGCTTGCCGGGGATCTTGGTGTAGACCCGCACGACCCCGAGCGCATCGAACAGCCACGGACCGAGTGCGTCGCACCCGCCCTGTGTGAAGGTGGAGACCGCGAGTGACGGGAACGCAAGCTCGGCGAGATCGCAGAGGGCATCGACCTCGGCTTTCATGTCGTCTACGAGGTCGGCTTTTGCCGCCACGATCAGCGTGGGCAGCACGATGGTGAAGGGGTCGTCGGGGTCGTTCGCCCGCTCGTTCCCGTGGGGCCACGTCCCGATCAGCCGGATCTTCCGCTGCGCCAGCAGATCGAGGAGGTCGACCACCTCGGCGACGCAACCGGGGTGGCTTACGTCGACGACGAGGAGCGCACCGTCGGCCTGTTGCACGGCGTTGGCGATCCACGGCACCGGATGCTCGGAGCTGATGGCCGGCAGGTCGACGAGCTGGATCGCGATGTCGTCGACGTCGACCATCCCCGGTTGCGGGAACTGCGTCGTGAACGGGTACGGCCCTGCCGTCGAGTGCGAGCCCGTGACTGCAGCGTGCAGGCTCGACTTGCCGGAGTTCGGCGCACCGAGCAATACGATCTGACCCCCGCCATCCGGCTTGATGACCGTCGGCGGCCCACCACGGGCGCCCGTCTTCTTGGGTCCGGCAAGCTCCTCGGTGAGTTCCTTGATCTTCGTCTTGATCTCTGCCTGAAGGTGCTCGGTCCCCTTGTGCTTCGGGATGGCGCGCAGCATCTCCTTCAGCAGTTCGAGCCTCTCCCCGGGCTCACGGGCGCGTTTGTACGCCGCCTCGGCCTTCTTGTACTCCGGCGTCACGTTCGTCGGCATTGTCTTCTTCCCGGCGACATCTCGTCGCCTCCTCCCGCAGGCGGGGCCCCTACCCCGCCGCGGGCTGTGTTTCTTCCCTGCGATATC
>JBHHXA010000067.1:0-9841 GCA_046756805.1 Acidimicrobiia bacterium | reverse complement strand
GTCCCCACCCGGGCCGACGAGCACCGCACCGATGGGGACGTCATCGTGTTCCGCGGCGGCGCGAGCCTCGCGCAGCGCGGTCGTCATGTGTTGCGACCAGTCGCCGGCGCTCACCGGTCTCCCGTCATCTCTACAATCCCGACCCTAGGAGGGATCGCATAGTCTGGCCTAGTGCGCACGCCTGGAAAGCGTGTAGGTGTTTACGCGCCTCGTGGGTTCGAATCCCACTCCCTCCGCTCGGGGACCCTTGTTCCCCGGACGGCTCCGTGCCGCGGCATCGTGTGTTGACCTCGCACCGTTCACAGGATCGCCGAGAAGGCCCGAATCCAACTCCTCCGGCTCACGGATCGACGACGGTCGTCTTGGCGGCGCCTCCAGACCGGATGTCGATGACCGTATCAGGCGCCGGCGTGTGGCCACCTACCGCTGTGACGAGATCGCTGACGACGTCGACCGCCTCACGGACCTTCGCCAGATCCACGTGCTGGGTGACGGTACGGTCGGCGCGAATCCCCCGAGCCTTGGCGCCTCCATACTCGAACTCGAAGAAGAGCTGCTTGCCACTCGTGTACCGCCACCACTGCCACGCGGATGCCAGCAGCAGGAGCAGGAGACTGCCCAGAACGAGCCAGTGATCGTTCTCGACGATCCAGAGGACGTCACGCGGTGACGAGCCCCCTTCGAGCAAAGCGTTGACCAAAGAGACATCCCAATCCCACAGCGCGGAGGTGAGCAACCACCCGAACGCGGCGCCCAGCAGGACCGCGGCAGCGACGATCCGGCCGAAGGGACGCTGAAAGCCCGCAACGACGGCCCGAACCGACCTGATCGGAATCGTCTGGTATTCCTCCCGGAACAAGCTCAACTGGTTGAACCGGACCCGCTCATGATCAACGCTCAGGTAGAGGTAGGGGTCGAGCCGGAGGACGGCCCGAATGAACGCCCTGACGCCGTGTGCACGACAGACGATGCGAAGCGAAGCCCCACTGGCTCCCGATCGGTCGATCGTGAACTCCCTGAGCGCCAAAGCCGAACCAGACCGTCTCCCCATCACGCCCTCCTTCATGCTTCCGCGGCATCGAGACTACGGAAAAGGACCGCGCCGTGGGCCCAACTCCAGGAACAGCCACCTCCGCTACCATTTCTGATCCGTGCTACGCGGGGCGCTAGGGGTGCCCTGTAACCCGAAATCCTCTTCATGCGGGGTCGAATCCCCCGTCCGAGGGTGGACGCCTTCCGGGCAGCACCGGGAACAATCGATGTCGATGGTCGGGTCCTACGCGGCGGGGCGCCGTGAACCGGGTCAGATCCGGAAGGAAGCAGCCCTAAGCGGGTCGGCCCCGGGTGCCGTAGGGGTGCCTGGCCGGAGTCGATGTCCCGGAACGCGCCGGGGGACGGACGCTCGAGGGCGGGGTGCACGGGACCTCACCTCGCCGGACGGCGCCTCACAGGGAGCCGGGCCCATCGTCATCGCCTTGCGACGGCGGTGGATCGGACGGTAGGGAAGCGGCCGTGGGCAGCAACAGATCGATCACCACCGTCCGCGCCGCCTTGTCATGGACCCCCTGCCGTTGCGGATCGAACAGGAGCCACCCGTAGACGACGAGGGGCGCCACGAGGCCGATCTGCGGAAGCGAGGATGCAGCAGCCACGATGATCCACCGCACGGCCGCCGCCTGGAGGCTGGGTAGGGCCATGCTGTTCGCATCTACGACCTTGATGCGCACCGCGATCTTGCCCAGAGTCTGTCCCCGGTACGCCACGAACCCGATCTGGTACACACCGAACAGCGCGAGGTAGGCAAGCGCCCAGCCCGGCGGAACTTTGCCCTCCGCAAGCTCCTCGATGCTCACGTCGAAGTAAGGAAGCAACAGCAGCGCCGCGATGCTGAGCACCACGAGGTCGATGAAGAAGCCAAGCAGCCGGCGGCCCGGCGATGCGTACACGACGGCTTCAGCGGTGCCCAAGAATCGCACCGTAGACGAAGCCGAGCGGTCCCATGCGCCACACCTCTTCGAGACGGAGCGCGCCGTCTGCGAACAGCGCCTCTGGACCGGGGAGCTTGTCGAGACTGCGATGGAGGTATCGGTACTCGCTCCGGGCCCCTGCCGCGACGCCGACACCTCCGAGTACGACCGCCGTCCCTGCCCGGTGCAGCCGCGACGCCAGCTTGCCGGGCGGTCGGCCCAAATCGACGACGCCAGCCTTGCCCCCCGGCTTGAGCACCCGCGCCATCTCCGAAACGGTTGCGTCGACAGAGGCGAGGTTGCGGAAGACGAAGGCACTGAACACGGCATCGAAGACCTCCGATACGAACGGGAGCCGCTCTCCTGTGGCAACGACTCTGTGGGAGGCGTCGTTGCGGCCGAGCATCGCCGCCGAGGGATCGAGCGCCACGACCCCGCGCCCGGCGAAGGCTCCGTTCGCGGCGCCGGTGCCTGCACCCACATCGAGGATCGAGCCATCGGGCAGCCGATCTACGACCTGCCGTCGCCAGTTGTCGTCTCGTCCCAGCGACAGCACCCGATTGATGCGGTCGTATTTACCTGCGATGTCGGCAAACACGTCTCCGTTGGACATGAGCGCAGTCTCCAGACCCATTGCTCGTCGCGCCAATCGTGCGAGGTCAGCCGATGGAGGTGAAGCCGACGTACGGCCGAAGGGTCTCCGGCACCTCGATGGATCCATCTCCCTGCTGGTAGTTCTCGACGATCGCGATGAGCGTCCTCCCGATCGCGACTGCGGTTCCGTTGAGTGTGTGGACGAGACGATTCGCCGACTCCTCGCGAAACCGGATCTTGAGGCGGCGCGACTGGTAGTCGGTGGTGTTGGAGGTCGATGTGATCTCGCGGTAGCGCTCCTGTCCGGGGAACCAGGCCTCGATGTCGTACTTCTTCGTCGCCGATGCGCCGAGATCGCCCGCGGCGACGTTGACGACGCGGTACGGGATGCCGAGGGCCTGAACCATTTCCTCTTCGCGAGCCAGCAGGAAGTCGTGGTGCTCCGCAGACTCCTCGGGACGGCAGAACACGAACATCTCGACCTTGTCGAACTGATGGACGCGGAAGATGCCCCGGGTGTCCTTGCCGTGCGTCCCTGCCTCCCGGCGGAAGCACGTCGAGAACCCGGCGTAGCGCAAAGGCAACGACTCCGCCTCGAGGATCTCATCGGCGTGCAACGCCGCCAGTGAGACCTCGGAGGTGCCGACCAGGTAGAGGTCATCCGCCTCGACCGCATAGACCTGCTCCGCATCCGACGGGAAGAACCCCGTCCCGTACAGAGCGTGATCCCGCACCAGCACGGGAGGCACCACCGGAACGAACCCGTGCGGCTCGAGCATGTCGAAGGCCCACTGGACGAGCGCGAACTCGAGCCTCGCCAGCGGACCCATGAGATAGCCGAACCGGCTCCCCGAGACCTTCGCCGAACGCTCTATGTCGATGATCCCGTGCATCTCGCCGAGCTCGACGTGGTCGCGCACGCCACCGCCGGACGTGACATCCCCCCAGCTGCTCAGCTGGTGGGCATCCTCTTCCGTCAGCCCGTCGGCCGCGCTCGGATCGACGAGATTCGGTAGCGTCAACCACACGGCCTCGAATTGCGCATCGAGCTCGTCGGCCTCCGCGAGCGAAGACTTGTACCTCTCGGACAGCTCCCCGGCGCGGGCGATGGCCTCACGGCGCTCGTCACCATCGAGCGTGGAGATCGCCTTGCCCAAGGTCTTTTGCTGGGCCCGTAACTGCTCGGCGCCGTTGCGGGCGGCGCGCCGATCCCGGTCCAGTACGACGAGCGACGCCACGTCGACATCGACACCGCGCCGGGCCATCGACGCCACCAGCCGGTCCGGGTCCGTCCGAAGGATGCCGACGTCGATCATGGGTCGGGATGCTAACCCTGCATCGCCCGATCGACCGCTTCGACCTCCTCGGGAGACAACTCCTCGACGCCACGGCGCGATCGGACCTGTTTCGTGAAGAACCGTGTCTCTCCACGGCCGACGAGGAGGCTGATCACGAGACCGTCTCCGTACGCATCGAGGAGAGCGATCGAGCGCGAAAGGTTGCCCGCGATGTCACCGAAGGCGTCGTATACCACGACACCCGTCCTGCTGATCGCCTGTGGCAGCGACCGCTCCACCGTCACGAGCCTCGGCCCGAGATCGGCAACGAGGGCCTCGACTTCCTGGAGGTCGACGTCGAGTCTCCGCATCAGGCCGACCACGTCACCGTCGCTCGGGACCGCTGCGAGCCGCTTCCGCAGCGCCACGACGTTTGCGATCATCGCCAGGCACGCGGCGAGTGCGAGACCACCGAGGATGAGGGCGGCGAGGGTCATTCGGCCTCGTTCGTGAAGAAGGGCAGCGCGAAGGTGTTGTCCACGATGTCGGCATCCTCCGCGATCGACACGGAGAGCTGCAACTCGTACAGCAGACCCGGCGCCAGCGGGATCGCCTCGAATGGGATCGTTCGAGCCTCGCCCGGCTCGAGGAACGGGATGAGCTGGGTCACCTCGATCGACTCCACCTCCCCGGTCTGGGAGCGGATGAGCAGCGAGACCTCGATCGATTCCTCACCCACATTCCCCTCGTTCGTGACGACGGCCAGCACGGCGTACGCCTCTGCGACGGGCAGCACGAACACGCCGTTGCTGTCCATCACGGGTTCGGGATCGGTGTTGGCGACGACGGCCACATCGTGTCGCTCGATGAGCTTGCGGATGAGCCGCAGCCGGTTGGCGATCACCGCCGCATCGATGAGCGGAGCGCTGTCACCGGTGGAGAAGCCGAACGCGGGGAAGTCACGCGTCACGAGGTCCGGATCCAGCTCACCCACTGCGGTGAGGAACCGCTCGTAGGCCGCATCGCCGACACGAAGATCCTGAAAGGCGGCGGCGAGCATCAGTTCACCCGTCTCGTCGCCGACCTCGCCGTCGAGCACGGCCACAAAGGCGGGGCTCAGCCCGCCAAGCGCATCACCCCAGCTGTCCACGGCGATCGAGAAGAGCCCGCCGACCTCGGCCGCAGGACGGGGCACGATCGCCTCGGCCTCGAGCCGGCGCCGCACCGTGTCCGACTCCTCCGTGAGGGTGTTGAGACGGACCATGATGTCCGGCCTCTCCAGTTCTCCTATCGCGGCGAGCAGCGACGCCAGATCGGTCGCCATCGCCATCTCCTGATCTGCGATCCCCTCAGCTAGAGCGAGAAGATCGGTGGTCTGCCGTTCCTCGGTACGGTGGCGGACCGCGAGGACGACAAGCGCGACGACGACCGCAGCGAGAGTGAGAAGAAGCACTTTGCGGCGGCGTTTGGCGCGGCGATCCACCGCAAGCGGGAACGTCATCGTCGTGGGCGAGGAGGGACTTGAACCCTCACGAGTGTTACCTCACAGGAACCTGAATCCTGCGCGTCTGCCAATTCCGCCACTCGCCCGGAATACGGGATGGTACCAATCCCGGCACCGGTACGGGCGGGTGGTGGTGGTTCGTATCCGCACCACGCCCATACAATCCGCGGCGATGGATCTGGCACGGGAACTGGAGAAGCGACTCGAACGCTTCGTCGACGGGATCTCCACCGCGATCTTCCGCGGTCGGGTGCACCCCGTCGACATCGCGAACCGGCTGGTGCGCGAGGCGGACCTCGCCCAGCGGGAGGGGCGCGCCGGACCTGAGATACCGAACCGATGGGTGTGCAGGCTGGCGATGGCCGATCTGGGAACGGAAGACGTGTCGGACCTCGAGCGTGAGCTGACCCATGCCCTCTCGACAACGGCGGCCGACCGGGGCTGGCGGACGGGAGGTCCTGTCACCGTACACGTCGCGGCCGACGCACGGGCGCGACAAGGCTCCATCGGCTACACCTCCAGCTACCAGCCCGGTGCGGTCCCCACCTGGAGCCAGCTTCTCGACGCCGTGGCGGGCGTGTCTCACGACATCGGTGACAACCGCGTGCTGGTGGGGCGTGACGACGAGGTCGACATCCACCTCGACGACCCTCAAGTGTCGCGGCTCCACGCCGTGGTGTTTCGCGAGGCAGGGAAGGCATGGATCAACGATCTCGGATCCGCCAACGGCACCACCGTCAACGGCACAGTCGTCAACGACCAGGCCGTCCCGCTGCGCCCCGGAGACACGGTGGCCTTCGGACCGGCTACCTTCGCATTCAGGATGCGGTAGGAGCCACATGCCAGCTCTCTTTCTCAACACGCTCAAGCTCATTTTCCTGGGGTTGATCTACCTATTCCTCTGGCAGGTGGCGCGATCGATTCGCACCCACATCTCCCCCGCACGACGGACAGGCCGGGGCCGCGCACCGAACGAGCTCATCGTCGTACGCTCCGACGAGGGAAGCGGCAGACGCATCGTCGTGACGAGCCCTACCGTGCTCGGTCGCAGCGAGGACGCCGACATCGCGATCGAAGATCCCTACGCCTCCGACTTCCACGTCAGGGTCGGCGTGCAGGAAGGGAGCCTCGTCGCCCACGATCTCGGGAGCACGAACGGCACGTACATCAACGGGAGGAGGGTGACCGTCCCTACGTCACTCACACGCGGTGACGCGCTCCAGATCGGCAAGACGATTCTCGAGGTGCGATGAAGTACACATGGACCAGCGCGACGGCCGTCGGACACGTCCGGGAGATGAACGAAGACAGCGTCTACCCCGACGTCGACGGGCATGGGCCCGGTCCTGCCGTGATCGCCGTAGCGGACGGGATGGGCGGAGCCGTCGCCGGTGAGGTTGCGAGCCGGCTCGCCATCGCCGCGGCTCCCGACGGCGGCGACGCGGCAAGCCCTCTCGCTCGGGTCGGTCGAGGCAACCGGGCGGTGCTCGAGGCCGTCGAGGAGGACACCAGCCTCGCCGGAATGGGCACGACCCTCACGCTCATCATCCTCCACCCGAGCGGAACCCTGGAGGGAGCCCACGTCGGGGACAGCAGGGCCTACCTCTACCGCACCGGTTCGCTGGAACAGATCACGCACGACCACACCCTCGTCGCCGAGATGATCGCCCAGGGAAGGATCACCCCGTCCCAGGCCGCGACACATCCAAGACGACACCTGCTCACGCGCGTCCTGGGGACGCACGACATGGAGGCAGACACGTTCGAATTGGAGGTGCGAGACGGGGATCGCATCCTCCTCTGCTCGGATGGGCTCACCGGCATGGTCTCGGACCGGGACATCTCCCGGTTGCTCGAGTCCGCCGCCGACCCCGCTGAAGCAGCGTGGTCGCTGGTCGAGGCAGCCAACGCAGCCGGTGGTCTCGACAACACGACGGTGGCGGTCGTCGACGTCGCCCGATGAGTCGAAACGCGGAAGGTGCGCTCCTGCTCCTCGCCGCGGTCGTCGCGGCGATGGGCACCGCGCTCGCCAACTTCCCCCGCGGCGTCGGCATCGATGCCCAGGTTGCGCTGACGTTCATCGTGTTCGTCGCAGCGTTCGGATCGGTGCACCTCGCGATGCGCCGCTGGGCACCCGCAGCGAACCCATATCTGCTCCCCATCGGCGCCTTCCTCGTCGCCATCGGCCTGACCGAGGTGTACCGGCTCGATCCGGACCCGCTTGCCGCTCTGCAACGATGGTGGCTGCTCGCCGCAGGGCTGGTGGGATCCGCGGTGGTCTTCCTCCTTCGCGACGAGGGCGTCGCCGCGCTACGCCGCTATCGCTATCTCATCTTGACCGCCGCAGTCGTGATGCTCCTGCTTCCCTTGCTCCCTTCGACGTGGCCGATCCACGGCGCCGAGGTCAACGGGTCACGGCTCTGGGTACGGATCGAGCTGCCACTCGGCTCGCGATCACTGAGCTTTCAGCCCGGGGAGGCAGCCAAGGTGCTGCTGACGATCTTCCTTGCGTCGTACCTGGCGGATCGGCACACGGCGATGTCAACGACGACCAGGCGCATCGGCAGGCTCACGTTCCCTGAGCCCGCGCAGTTCGGCCCGATCATCCTGGCTGCGGGTGCAGCGTTCGGGGTGCTGGTGTATCAGCGAGATCTCGGCGCTTCCCTCCTCCTGTTCGCTCTCTTCGTCGGACTCGTCTACATGGCGACCGGCAGGGTTGCATACCTCGTGGCCGGCGGAGGCTTGCTCGCCGTCGGTGGGCTGCTGGCATTCCAGCTCTTCGACCACGTCCAGCAACGGGTGTCCTCCTGGCTTCACCCCTTCGACGACTTCACCGGATCGGGCTTCCAGATCGCACAGAGCCTCTTTGCGCTCGGTTCGGGGTCCCTCACCGGCTCCGGGATCGGTCTCGGCAGACCCGATCTCATACCGGCTGCCCCCACGGACTTCATCTTCGCCGCGGTCGCCGAAGAGATGGGGCTCGCAGGATCGATCGCAGTGATCGCCGCCTTTGCGCTTCTCACGGCAGTCGGCTTCGGGATCGCCCTGCGCTCTCGCGACCTGTTCCGCAAGTTCCTCGCAGCCGGCCTCACCCTCGTGATCGCCGTGCAAGCCCTGCTCATCATCGGCGGGGTCATCCGATTGCTCCCGGTGACGGGCATCACCCTGCCGTTCATGTCGTACGGGGGCTCCTCGCTTCTCGCCAACATGGTCATCCTGGCGTTGCTGGCCCGCATCTCGCATGGGGAACGCGCATGAACGACCCCATCCGAAACCTCGCCACCTCGCTCTTCGTGGTGTTCGCAGTACTCGTGGCCGGCGTGTCGTGGACCCAGGCCGTCGCCGGCACCGACTACCGCGACGACCCGCGCAATGCCCGCCTGGTCACCGCGCGAGCGGCAAGAGAGCGGGGACCGATCATCACGAGAGACGGCACCGTGGTCGCCGAGTCCTTCCCCGATCCCGACGATCCCCAGGTGTTCCGTCGTTCCTATCCCGAGAACGAGTTGTACGGCCATGTCGTCGGTTACGCCACGTTCATCTTTGGTGCGACGGCGCTCGAGTCCGCTCGATCCGGCGATCTCGTGTCGGATCGCGATGCCACGATCTCCGGTGTGCTCAACGCCGTGTTCGGAGGCGATCTTCGCCCCAACGGGCTTCGGCTCACCATCGATCACGCGCTCCAGACCGCTGCGGCCACAGCGCTCGGCGGCCAGCAGGGAGCGATCGTCG
The DNA here is from genome assembly GCA_046756805.1 of Acidimicrobiia bacterium. Classification (GTDB taxonomy): domain Bacteria; phylum Actinomycetota; class Acidimicrobiia; order Spongiisociales; family UBA5794; genus CAMYMC01. The sequence continues at coordinate 767 of JBHHXA010000067.1, read as the reverse complement.
CGCTCGACCCGCGAACGGGTGAGATCCTCGCGCTCGTGTCCTCCCCACGGTTCGATCCCAACATGCTGGGCGGGAGTGGCGCGGGACCCACGGGCGACGCGCTCGTCGCCGATGAGGCCCGTCCCCTGTTGAACCGGGCGCTGCGCAACACCTACGCCCCCGGCTCGACGTTCAAGATCGTCACAACGATTGCCGCACTGGAGTCCGGCCTGGCCAGCGAGGCCACGGCGTATCCCGACCCGTCCCGGCTGACGCTACCCGGATCCACAGCGGTGATCCGCAACTTCGACGGCGGAGTGTGTGCCGACGGCACGGATGCCAGCCTTGCCGAGGCATTCATCAGGTCATGCAACACGATATTCGGTCAGATCGGCCTCGACGTCGGCGCCGCCGCTCTGACGGGGGCCGCACAGAACGCCGGGTTCAACCTGGAGATCCCTCTCGAGATCGGCGTGATAGCTTCGGCCATCCCCAGCGCCGACGACTTCGAGAACGACCTCCCCGGCGTGGCTCAGACTGCACTGGGGCAGCGCGACGTGCAGGCGACCCCGCTCCAGATGGCGCTGATCGCTGCCGGCGCGGCGAACGGTGGCGAGATCATGGTCCCGTATCTCGTCGCAGAGGTCTTTTCGGCGGATGCCGAGGTCGTGGAGAGAACCGAGCCTCAGGTGTGGCGGCGGGCGATGAACCCCTCCACGGCCGTGACTCTCGTCGACCTCATGGAGCGCGTCGTCACCGCAGGGACCGGAAGTCGCGCCGCCGTCCCC
>JBHHXA010000066.1:0-9862 GCA_046756805.1 Acidimicrobiia bacterium | reverse complement strand
GCTCAGCGTTGCGCGGTTCCTTCGGCTCAGCGTTGCGCGGTTCCTTCGGCTCAGCTGGGGCCGATACGCCGTGCCTGTGACACCGCTGCGGCCACCGAGCCCTGCCAGGGCTCGCCGTGTCCCGGGAGGATCACGTTTGCGAGCTGCGATACCAGGCGCTCCAGCGACGCGAGTGCCTGCGCGCTGTTCTTGTTGAACGAGCCGGGCATCACGCGCGGGCCTTGTGCCCCGGTGACGATGTTGAGGGTGACGAGCGAGTCACCCGTGAACACCACGTCCCGGTCCTCGATGGCGAGACAGCTGCTGCCGTCGGTATGGCCCGGGGTGTGCAGCACCCGGGGCCGACCAGGGACATCGAGCTGTTCGCCTTCGGCAAAGGTCTTCAGCTCGGCGACCGGTGGCGCCTTCAACGCACCGCCGCGCAAGAAGAACAGCAGCGACTTCCATGCATACGTGTGGCGGAGATCACGGACGTAATGACGTTCGTACTCGCGGTGCCCTTCCCCTCGGGCCAGCGCTGCATCCGAGTCGTGGACGTGCACGTCGGCTCTTGCTCGTTCCTTGATGGTGGCCGAGGAACCGAGATGATCGCCGTGGGCATGCGTGAGCAGCACGGCCTCGACGTCCGCGATCGAAAGGTCGAGCGTGGCAAGAGCGGGTTCCAGCTGGTCGATCTGGTTCGGGTTGCCGGCATCGACGAGTGTGACCTTGCCTCCATCCTCGATGATGAACCAGTTGACCAGCTCAGCCCCGAGCCGATAGACACGATCTGCTACTTCCATGTGACCTCCACGATCCATCTTCATCAGGCTACGGAACCGAGACGTCGGGCGTAGCGCGTGCCGGCGCTGTGTCTACCGCGGCGTAAGCTCTCCCATCATGGACCCTGACACAACCACCAGCGAAGAAGAGCCGCTTCACCCGGATGTCGTAGACGGCGACCAGGGCGACGAGGACGAGGAGGGGACGTTCGTATCCGAGCCGTCGCGGCTCATCAGGATCGCATCCATGACCCGCGCCATGCTCGAGGAGGTGCGTGCCGCCCCGCTCGACGAGGCGGGCAGGCGTCGGCTTCTCAGCGTGTACGAGACCTCGCTCGAGCAGCTCCACGACAGCCTGAGCCCCGACCTTCAGGAGGAGATGGCTGCTGTGTTCACGCCGCTCACCTCGGAGAACGCATCCGAGTCGGAGCTGAGGATCGTTCAGGCTCAACTCGTGGGATGGCTCGAAGGCCTGTTCTCGGGCATCCAGGCCTCGCTGTTCAGCCAGCACGCCGCAGCGACGGCGCAGCCGGACGAGATGAGGAGCAGGGGAAGTCTCGAGCGCGGTGAGCCGCGACCGGGTCAGTACCTCTAGAGCCGACCAGTACACCTGGACGTAGTGCGGCGGCATTTCCTGACGGGGATGACCTCTCACCCTCGAGCCTCGTCCAGCAACGCCGCCTGGGCCGCGGCCAGCCGGGCGACGGGGATGCGGGGCGGGCTGCAGGAGACGTAGTCGACGCCGATCTCGTGGAAGAACTGGATCGACCGCGGGTCACCCCCGTGCTCGCCGCATACCCCTACCTCGATGTCGGGGTTCGCGGAGCGGCCGTCCTCGATCGCGGACCGGATCAGCCTTCCGACGCCGACACGATCGATCGTCTGGAAGGGGTTGTCGTCGAGGATCCCCTGCGCCAGGTACTCCTCCAGGAACGCTTCCTCGGCGTCATCGCGGCTCAGCCCGAGCGTGGTCTGCGTGAGATCGTTCGTGCCGAAGGAGAAGAAGTCCGACTCGAGCGCCAACCGCTCCGCGATGAGCGCTGCCCGAGGCAGCTCGATCATGGTGCCGATGCCCACGTCGAGCTGCCGGCCGGCGAAGTGGACCTCCTCCTCGATCATCTCCCGAACGAGTTGCAGCTCGTCGAGGCTGGCGACGAGGGGGATCATGAGCTGGAGCAAGGGGTCGCCGCCCGCATCGAGCCTGCGGCGCACGGCCTCGAGCGCAGCGAGCACCTGGATCCGGTAGATGTCGGGGATCACGACGGCCAGGCGGACCCCGCGCAGACCGAGCATCGGGTTCGATTCCTCCCAACGATCGACCGCTGCTTCGAGGCGCTCCAGGTCTGCCGTGGGCTCGCCGCGGCTCCGCGCTGAGGCCAGCTCGTGCTCGATCTCGACGCGATCAGGGAGAAACTCGTGGAGGGGAGGATCGAGGAGCCTGACCACCACCGGCTTGCCGTCCATGACCTCGAGGAGGCGTTCGAAGTCCTCCGTTTGCAGCGCCTCGAGCTCCTCGAGGGATGCGCCTCGGTCCCGATCGTCCTCAGCAAGGAGCATGCGCTGGACGACCGAGAGCCTGTCACCCGAGAACATGTACTCCGTGCGAGCGAGGCCGATGCCCTGCGCTCCGGCTGCCAGGGCGATGGTCGCACCGTCGGCACTGTCGACGTTGGCCCGGACCTCGAGGCGGCGAACCTCGTCGGCCCATCGCAGTAGCCGCTCGAGATAGTGACGGTCGCCGGGGGAGACGATGTCGAAGCTGCCCTGGTAGACGGCACCAGATGCACCGTCGATGGTGATCGCTTCTCCCTCCCGAATGACCACCGGGCCGGCGCGCAGCTCGCGCTCGAGTATGTCCACATGGATCGTGGTCGCACCCGTCACAGCAGGTGTACCGAGGCCCCGGGCCGCCACGGCGGCGTGCGAGGTCCTGCCCCCGTGGCTGGTGAGGATCCCGTCCACCGACGCCACGGCACCGAGATCCTCCGGCGACGTCTCTCGCCGCACGAGGACGACCGACTCACCCGACGATGCCCTCTGGAGCGCCGTGCCCGCATCGAATACGGCCACGCCCGATGCCGCGCCCGGCGAGGCGGTCGTGCCGATCGCAATGGGGGTCGCGTCCACGCCGGGCACGATCTGCGGGTGGAGGAGGTTGGCCAGCCCGTTCGCTTCCACGAGCAACAGCGCATCGCGATGGTCGAGGACGCCTTCCTCGACGAGGTCGACGGCGATCCTCGTCGCCGCCCGAGCCGTCCTTTCAGCCGGTCTTCCCTCGAGCAGCCAGAGGGTGCCCCGCTCGTTCACGAAGTCGAGCCTCACCGCATCCCGGCGTTCTCCCTCCAGTGTGTGCAACGCCGCGATGAGTTCTGTCAGGACGGTCGCGTCGGACCGGGCAACCGGATCGAGCGACCCGTAGGCGAGGGTCGATCGGGGTCGCCTCCCCATCACCCGGTACGTACCCGCCGGATCGGGTCTGCCGCTGGCGGGATCGCGCGAGAACGCAACGCCGACCCCGGATGTCTCTCCAACCGTGCCGTGGACCATGAGGTGCACTACGGCGCCCGTTCCGAGATCATCCGATATCGAGTGACTCCTACGGTGTTTGCGTGCATCGGTGCGGTCCCACGAGGCGAACACCGACTCGATTCCCTCCCTGATCTGATCCATCGGATCCGTGGGCACCGCTCGCTGTGACTCGTCTTCGATGAGAGCCCGCAGGTCTCCGTTGCGCGCCGCCGCGATGCGGTCTGGGGTGATGCCTCTGACGGTGCGGGCGTACCCCTCGAGGAATCGCTGCTCTAGATCCGTCGCAAACTGTGGCGACGCCCACTTGCCGACGGCCGTCTCGACGGCGCCCGTCCAGCCGAGGTTGAGGGCCGCACCGAGGAGGCCGGGCATGTCGACCGGGGGGGAGGATCGGACGACGAACAGCACGGGCCTCCCCGGCTCATCGGCGACCGCACGCTCTCGGACCCGCTCCACCGAAGAGGCCACCTGATCCCACATCTCTGCGGGGAGGTCGCCGGTCTCGAGGAAACGCCGGCAGGCAACGTCACTGATCGCGAAACCGGGAGGGACGGGGAGGCCGAGCCGCGTCAGTTCCTTGAGTGATCTGGCGCGGGCCCCGATGCGGGCGTCGAGGTCGTGATCCGGGTCGTCGAAGTCGCTCACATAACGCATCACGCAACCGACCCTTCCCAAATTGCACCACAGAGGTTACTGTCTAGCTCCCGACGAAGAAGAGGGGGGTCCTCACCCTGGCTCGGGAGTCGAACTCCCAGGTCAGCGTTTCGCGACGTTTCGCTGGGAGGGAATGATCCCGCGAAGCGGCGTGTTGCCCGAGCGACCCCTGAGAAGGGCAGGTGGAACACCATGGTGTTGGCACTCACCGACATGATGTGGGAGCCGAGTCCGGAATGGCGCAAGGACGCGGCCTGCTCCGGTGCGGATGCGGATACGTTCTTCCCCATAGGGGAGGACGAGGCGCTCGCCGCACCGGCGAAGGAAGTCTGCGCGGGCTGTCCGGTGCAGGAGCAGTGTCTCCAGTACGCCCTCGCGACGAACCAGACCGAAGGCGTGTGGGGCGGGATGACCGGTCCCGAGCGAAGACGACTCAGGCGCCGCATCCGGGACAGGGAGCGCCGCCAGGCGAGCTGAGCGCCCTTCCTACCGGGGAACACCAGGCCTACCGGGGAACACCAGCTGCGGTCTCCACGACTACTGCGTCGTCCTTCGAGGCCCATACCGCCAGTCCGGTTGCCGCGACGAGGGCGGCCCACGAGATGGCCGCGACCACCAGATGCGCCGCGACGAGCAGGCTCGATCCGACCTCGGTGAACACGTGGGCCGCGCCGAGCCCCGCGTTCAGCGTGAAGGCCGCTAGCGCCGTTGCCACGAGATTGCGTTCGAGACGGGGCCTTCCCTCGCGTCGTGCGGCTACGAACAGCCAGACCAGATAACCGAACACCGCTGCCGCAAGGACGCGGTGCAGGAAGTGCACGGCCACGAACCGGTTCGAGAGGTCGGGGAACAGCGTGTTCGTGACCAGCGGCCAGCCGGGTACGTAGAGGTTGTGTACGTACGATCCGAGGATCAGGACGGAGAGGGCTCCCACCGCAGCGGCTCCGAGAAGGAAGCCCCATCGGTCCCATCGCGCCCGGTCCCGGGTGGGGGCGCCAGCCGTGGCCACCGCCACGACCGTGAGGAGCGCCACCACCAGCATCGAGACGGTGAGGTGAAACGACACGAGGTCCGCGTCTAGGTCGCCTTTGACGACTGCCCGGCCTACGAGGCCCTGGAACCCCGTCACGGCGACGGCAGCGATGGCCGTCCACGAGATCCTGCGCTCACGCCGGTGCTCCCGCCAGGCCGCGATCGCGGTGGCAACGGCGAGAACGCCGACGAGGGTTGCGATCCAGCGATGACTCCACTCCACGATCATGTGGTACTCACCGCGGGGGAGGAGCCCGCCGAGCAATCCGTCCTCACAGAGCGGCCACCGGTCGGCGCACCCGAAACCGCTCCCGCTGCCCCTGGTGAACCCGCCGACGGCGACCAGGACGATCGTCATCCCGAGCGTTACCCGGCTGAGCCGTTTCGCGGTGAACATGGTGCCGACGTTAGGGAGACGGATGGTGCGTGACCAGAGCTATTCGTCCCGCAGACCGGCGCAGCAAGCTGATCAGCTCTCGGTGATCGTCACGGTTTGGATGGTGCAATCCTCGGCCGGTCGCTCACCGGAGCGCGGCGCAGCGGCGATCGAGTCGACGGCGTCCATTCCCTCGGTGACCTTTCCGAAGATCGTGTACGAGTGGGGCAGCGAAACGTCGTCGAGACAGATGAAGAACTGCGAGCCGTTGGTGTTCGGACCGGCGTTCGCCATCGCCAGCGTCCCGCGCGAGTAGGACCCGGGACCGTCGATCTCGTCGCGGAACGTGTACCCCGGACCACCTCTGCCGGTCCCTGTCGGGTCGCCACCCTGGATGACGAAACGCGGTACGACGCGGTGGAAGATGACGTCGTCGTAGTAGCCGTCTCCTGCCAGGAACACGAAGTTGTTGACGGCGATCGGAGCCCGAGACGGCGCCAGTTCGAGCGTGATGTCGCCGTGGTTGGTGTGAAGCGTCGCTCGGTAGGACTTCTCGAGGTCGAGGAGGAACTCGGGTTGGTCGGAATACTCGGTGGCCACGGGGCGCCTTTCTGTCGCGGGGCGGTGTGCAGACTCTAGGAGTGCGGATGAGCCGGTCGATCGCCCGCCGGCGCCGTCAGCGTCGGCGTCTGCGAGGTGATCCGGGGCGCCTTCTGGCGTCGCCGTCGAAGGGTGCGAGATCGCGTGGTGGCTCCCACGACGCCAGGTCGGTGAGACGGGCGTCGTTGGAGAACATCTTGACGATGGGCACGTTGAGACCGGCCCTGCGCTGGATGCCGATCACCTCGTTGACCTGATCCCACTCGACCAGGGTCACGACCAGCCCGGACTCGCCGGCGCGGGCGGTCCTCCCCGAGCGGTGGAGGTACGTCTTCGGGTCGTCTGGCGGGTCGTAATGCACGACGATGTCGACGTTGTCGATGTGCAATCCACGGGCCGCGACGTTGGTGGCGACGAGGACGGGTGTGGTGCCGTCGGCAAAGCTCGCGAGCGCCGTCTCCCGCTTCGATTGGTCGAGGTCGCCGTGGATGGCCTTGGCCGCGACGCCGTGGTCCCTGAGGGCCCGGGCGACACGGTCGCACGCATACTTGGTGCGAACGAACATCAGCGTGCGGGTGGCGCTGTTCGCGATTGCCGCGGCGAGCTTGACCTTGTCCATCTGGTGCACCTTGAGGAAGCGGTGCTCCATCGTCTCGATGGTCTCGGTCGGCGCATCGACACCGTGCTCGACGGGATCCTCCATGTAGTCGCGAATCAGCGAGCCGACCTGCCCGTCGAGCGTCGCGGAGAAGAGCATCGTCTGGCGATCATCCGGGACCTGCCGCATGATCCTCCGCACCTGGGGAAGGAACCCCATGTCCGCCATCTGGTCTGCCTCGTCGATACAGACCATCGACACGTCGTCGAAACGCACCTTCTTGCGTTCCATGAGGTCGATGAGCCTCCCGGGGGTCGCGACGACGATCTCGACACCGCCCTCGAGCCTGTCGATCTGGTTCTTCATCGACACGCCTCCGTAGACGGCGACGAGCGAGAACCCCCGTGCTCTGGCCAGCGGACGCAACACCTCGGTGACCTGGTTGGCCAGTTCTCGCGTGGGGACCAGGATGAGGGCCAGTGGACGCTTCGACCTCGCCGGCGTCAGCCGTTGGATGATCGGGAGCCCGAACGCGAGCGTCTTGCCCGACCCGGTCTTTGCTCTTCCGCAGACGTCACGACCTGCGAGCACTTCCGGGATCGTCATCTCCTGGATCGGGAAGGGATCGACGATCTCATCGTCGGTCAGGAGCGTGACGAGCGAGGGGTCGATGCCGAGAGAGGCGAACGTGGTCGCGGTGGTCACGTCGTCATGGGTGGATGTCAACAGACAACTCCGGGTCGCGTCGGTACGAAGGGTGGCGCAGCGACCGTGCGCCGAACGCAAATGTAGCAACTCTGCACCCGCTCACCGCCGATACCCGGCGCAAGGCCGTTGACTAGAGGAGGAACCGGCGGCCCGCGACCTGCGTTGTCTCCGCGAGCGGGCGGGGGGCGAGGATCGTGAAGTGGGTGAGGAGTCATCGTGGTCTGGCCGTGGCGGCCGCCGTGACGACGCTCGCGATCATGGCGGTTGCACTGTGGTGGTTCGAGCCCCACAAGCTCTTCATCGATGAACGTGTCGATGAGGCGCTGCCGACCGCGGTGGCGACGGTTCCTCCTTCGACGACGACCGTGACGACCAGCGTCGCTCCGTTGCCCGTCACCACCGGGGTTGCGCCGCCGTCTTCGGGTACGGCACCGCTGACGACGACGGCGCCGCCCGAGCCGACGACGACCGTGCCGCCCCCGACCACCGCAGCCCCTGGCCCCGTCACGTTGAGCGACACGCAGATGACAGGTGTCGGCCGGAGCGGGTCCGGCAGGGTGCTGGTGCTCGATCTCGGAGATGGATCCCGGCTCGTCCGCTTCGAGGACCTCGACGTGACGAACGGGCCCGACCTGGTCGTGATCCTGTCACCCTCGCCCCTCGTCGACGATCGCGAGGTGTACGACGACGGCGAGTTCCTCGTGCTCGGCGACCTGAAGGGGAACCAGGGGAACCAGAACTACGACATCCCGCCCGAGGTGGATCTCGATCGGTACGGGAGCATCGCGATCTGGTGTCGCAGGTTCAACTACACCTTCACTGCGGCCGCGCTCGATCTCGCCTCATCGTGACGGTCAGCCGACCTCGGCCAGCGCTCTGACGACGAGTGCGTCTAGATGACGCTGGTAGAAGACCGCGGGATGGTGCACGCCAAGCCCCGCCCACTGTGCGGCGAGCTGGTGCGCGGAGCCCGTCTCCAGAGCGCTTCGAAGGAGCCAACGAGGGTCGAAAGCAGTTCCTGACAGCGTTTCCCAGCGGCGCACGAGGTCCATCGCCGTGTCGGGACCGTGGAGCTGCCCCACGTTCTGGGCGCAATGCGCCACGTCGATCTCGACCGGCCCTCGACACGCGTTCACCCAATCGACGACGCCGGTGGGCGCGCCACGATCCCACAACACGTTTGCGAAGTGATAGTCGCGGTGAGCAAGCCTGCTCGACGATGGGACGTCCCAGACGACGCCGATCCCGGCTGCTTCCTCCCACGCGGCCGGTGCCGTCGACCAGGGAGGCGGAATCGGGGCATCCTCCTCGATCCATGGCTCGTACCCCCACCTGAGTTCGGCGGCGTCGATCGACGCGATGGCCGGCAGCAGATCGAGCAGCCCGTCGAGCCAGGGGCCGATGTCCGTGGGCGCAATGACCGGTGCGCCCCGGATCTTCGACATGAGCACCGCAGGCGTACCCGCCTGCTCGCCACTCCGGTCCACGGCGATGAGCTCCGGTGCCGGTATGTCGTGAACGGCGATCAGCTCGAGGACCGCCGCCTCGTGTTCCGCGAGGTCGGGTTCTCTCGCCAGCCATTCCTCGTTGTCGAACAGCCGCAGGATGAAGCGCAGATCCTCGCTTTCGACCTCGCAGACGATCGACGACGTAGCACCCGGGAGCCTGCGGACTGCGGTGACGGGACCGGCGTGGGAGGAGACCCACGTCACAGCGGCCGCCGGGAGCGTCATCGCGATACGGCCTCGCGTTCCTCGAGTTCGTCGTTGAGCTCTGCACCGACAAGGACGACGAGCCCGGACAGGAAGAACCACAGCAGCAGCACGATGACACCCCCGAGGGTGCCGTAGGTCTCGTTGAAGGAGCCCACGTAGTTGGCGTAGGCAGATAGACCGACCGTGACCAGCATCCAGAGAGCCGCGGCGGCGATCGCCCCCCTGCTCAAGAACGGCAAGCGGCGAGCGGGCCGGTTTGGCGCCGTCTTGTACAGGACGCCGAGCCCGAGGACGACGAGAAGGAAGATGCCCGGCCAGCGCGCAATGGTGACGGAGCGCTCCCACCCGCTGCCGAGCCCGACTTCGCGGAGCAGCGCAGGGAGAAACGTGACGAGCGCGACCGCGGCGGCAGCGAAGACGACGAGGCCCAGAGTCACGAGCAGCGCAATGCCGCGCAGCGCGAGGAAGGGGCGTGTCTCTCGTTCTCCGTAGGCGATGTTGATGCCCGTGATGAGGGACTTCGTGCCTGCGGAGGCGGTGTAGAGCGCCAGCAAGATACCGACCGCGGTTGCGAAGCCAAGACCGGTGGCCGATGCGTCGACGATCGATTGGAGCTGGCGACCGATGAGTGCTGCAGCGTCGTCGGGGAGAGCCTCGGTGAGGCTTGTGATTTGGCGCTGCACTGCCGCAGGGTCGAGAACGAGGCCGTACACCGACACGGCCGCGATCACCGCAGGGAAGATCGACAACATCGCGTAATACGCGAGAGACGCCGCGATCATCACCGTTTGATGCTCGCGGACCCTTGCGACCACGGCCCGGACCAGCGGTTCAGCCGGTTCGTGCGGCGGGGCCGGTTCGTGCGGCCGCTTGCGGAGGAGGACGCCGA
>JBHHXA010000065.1:0-9880 GCA_046756805.1 Acidimicrobiia bacterium | reverse complement strand
GTGTCGATGAACCCGGCGGCGATGTCGTCGGTGGAGCTCGATCGGATCGCGCCGGTCGTCGGGTCGTAGACGTCGACCCCTCGCAGCTCGACAACCAGCTCCACGGCGTCACGGGGCACGGTCTTGCCCCGACCGTTGCTCGCGGATATCGGCTCGCACGCCCGTAGTATCCCCGGATTCGCCGCGGCTCGCGGCAACCTCCTCTGCCAAAGCCCCACCCTTGACCTCGGCGGGTCGCTGCCGGGGCCGCTCGGTACAATCACCCGTCGAGGAGGACGCGACGTGGAAGACGGGCAATACTCGGAACCGCCGCCCGAAGTTCAGCTCGATCTGTACACGTGGATGGTCCTGGCCCGCGCCCTCGATGACCGCATCATGGCGATGTGGAAGCAGGGCAGGGGCCTCGGAGGGACGTTCAGCGGCAAGGGGCACGAGGCGATCGGCGTCGGAGCCGGTGCAGCGCTCGGAGCGGATGACATCGTCGCACCGATGCATCGCGACATCGGCTGCTACCTGCTGCGGGGGATGACGCCCCGTCGAATCCTCGCCAACCAGCTCGGCAGAGCCACCGGCGTGACGGCAGGGCGCGACGCCAACCTCCATGGCTGCGGCGACCTCGACCTGGGGATCATCGGCTTTGTCTCGCACCTTCCGCAGTCCCTCCCCGCCGCACTAGGGGCCGCAATGGCCTTTTGCTATCGCGACGAGCCAAGGGTCGCCATGACCTTCGCAGGGGACGGCTCCTCCAACACGGGGCTCTTCCACGAGACGCTCAACCTCGCCGCGGTGCAGCGGGCCCCGTTCGTGCTCATCGTCGAGAACAACCAGTACGCCTATTCGACGCCGCTCCATCAGCAGATGGCGATCTCCGACATTGCAGACCGGGGAGCAGCCCACGGCGTCCCTGCGACGATCGTCGACGGCAACAACGTCGAGGAGGTCCACGCCGCTGCCGCGGCTGCCGTGGACAAGGCCCGCGCCGGCGGCGGTCCCGCGCTCGTCGAGTGCAAGACGATGCGGATGCTGGGCCATGCAGTGCACGACGGCGCGGAGTACGTCCCGGACGAGCTGCTCGAGCAATGGGCGCGCCGCGATCCCATCGAGCGCTACGAGGGCAGACTGCGCAAGCGGGGCGTCCTCGACGACGACACGGTGGCGAGGATCGCCGCGAGTGCCAAGGAGACGGTGGACGACGCCGTCGCTCACGCCGAGGGCAGCCCATGGCCCGATCCGGAGACGGTTACCGAAGGTGTGTACGCACCGTGACGGCCACCAATTTCGGGTTCGAAGACGATGCCGAGCCCGTGTCCGGCACGGACCTCACGTATGTCGCGGCGATCAGCGACGCGCTTCGCGAGGAGATGCGCAACGACGACGACGTCGTCATCCTCGGCGAGGACGTCGGCGGCGAGTTCGGCGGCGCTTTCAACGTCACAAAGGGGTTTCACGAGGAGTTCGGCGAACGACGGGTCATGAACATGCCGATGACCGAGCAGGCGTTCATCGGCGCTGCAACGGGGATGGCGCTGATGGGGCTGCGGCCCGTGATCGAGGTGCAGTTCGCCGACTTCATCACTACGGGCTTCGACTCGATCGCCCAGTTCGCCGCCAGCAACCACTACCGCTGGGGAGGCGCCGTGCCCTGGGTGATTCGGGCTCCCTCGGACGGCGGCATCTCCTCCGGCCCGTTTCACAGCCAGAACCCCGAGGCGTGGTTCGTCCACACCCCGGGTCTCAAGGTCGTGGCTCCCGGAACACCCGCGGACGCCAAGGGACTGCTCACCAGCGCGATTCGCGACAACAACCCGGTCATCTACTTCGAGGCGAAGACGCTCTACCGATCACTTACGGGACCGGTTCCCGACGGCGAACACACGGTCCCGCTCGGTGTGGCACGCGTAGCCCGCTCCGGTTCCGATGCGACCGTGATCACCTACGGCACCATGCTGCACGAGTCGATGGCGGCCGCAGACGCGCTCGCAGCCGAGGGCACAGATGTCGAGGTCGTGGACCTGCGCACACTGAAGCCTCTCGACGAGGAAGCCATCCTCTCCAGCGTCCGCCGCACCGGCAGAGTGCTGGTCGTCCATGCCGCCAACCGGCTGGGCGGTGTCGGCGCCGAGATCGCGTCCCTCATCGCTGAGGAGGCGTTCGACCACCTCGACGCACCCGTACGCAGGCTCGGCGGTCTCGACGTTCCCGTGCCGTTCAGCCCGCCACTCGAGAAGGCGTACCGCAACGACGCGGCCTCGATCGCGGCTGCGCTTCGCGAGCTCGTGCGCTGGTAGCCCTCGCGAACTCACCCCCGGTCCAATACGATCGCGGTGTGACACGGTTCGCGGTCCTCACCTCCGGTGGAGATGCTCCCGGCATGAACGCTGCCGTCTGGGCGCTGATCAAGCTCGGGGCGGCTCGTGGTGCACACGTCGTCGGGGTCGAACGCGGCTACGACGGGCTCATCGACGGCGACTTTCGGGATCTGACCCGCAACCTCCCGGCAGGGCTCGCTCCGGCGCCCGGTATCGCGTGGCTGGCAGGGTCTGGCGGCACCTTCCTCGGCTCGACACGCTGCGCCCGGTTTCACCGACCCGAAGGCCGCGCCGTCGCGGCAGGGCGGTTGCGGGCTGCGGGCATCGAGGGTCTCGTCATCATCGGAGGCAACGGGTCGCTCACCGGCGCTCATCTCCTCGCCACCGAATCTGACATCCCCGTCGTCGGGATCCCGGCTTCGATCGACAACGACGTCGGCGGGACAACGGACGCCATCGGCGTGGACACCGCGCTGAACACCATCATCGACGCCTGCGACCGGATCTCGGACACCGCACGCTCCCACCGGCGAGCATTCATCCTCGAAGTGATGGGCCGGCGCTCCGGCTATCTCGCGATGGCGGCCGCGGCTGCGGCCACCGCGGATGCTGTGCTCCTCCCCGAGCAGCCCGGCGGGCAGGAGGACATCCTCGTCAACCTCGAGGCACTGCTCCGCGAGAGCTTCGCTCCGGAGCGAGACAAGAGACGCATTCTCATCATCAAGGCCGAGGGCGTGCCATCGCAGACGTCCGAGCTGGCGGATGAGCTCCAGCGGAGGATCGCGGACATGCCGGACGTGACGGTCCGCGCCACCATTCTCGGACACATCGTCCGCGGCGGCCGGCCGACCTATCACGACCGCATGCTGGCGGGACGCCTCGCCCTCGGGGCCGCCCATGCGCTCGAGAAGGGCCGCTCGGACGTCATGGTCGGATGGAACTCGACGATCGGCGAGCCCACCGCGGATTCGAGCGTCAGCCTGGTCGCCCTGAGCGACATGCTGACGGAGACCGAGGCGATGCTCGACGGCTCCTCAGACATGGTCCCTCCGCCGTGTTTCGCTGCGACAAGGGCTTGATTCGCCTGCTGCACGAGGTACAGGGCGTCCTCGCTCTGTGAGCGCTCACACGGCGCGCACCCCGTCCTTCCACACCTGCTCGATCCGCTCCCGCAAGGAGGCGAAGTCGTAGGGATCGCCGTCTACCACGACGAGGTCTGCGATCTTCCCCGGCTCGATGGAGCCGAGCTCGTCTTCGACGCCGAGGAGCCGAGCTGCCTCGATCGTCGTCGCTTCGAGGGTCGCACGCTCCGTCATGCCGCCCTCGACCATGAGCTCGAGCTCGGCGAGGTTCTCGCCGTGTGGCGTGACGGCGCTGTCCGTGCCCATGGCGATCCGGACCCCGGCGTCGACCGCCCTGGCGAACGAAGCACGATGATCCTCACGTACCTGCTCTGCCTTCAGCACGCTCGCAGGCGGTATCGATGCGCCCGCCTCGACGGCCCTGAGGACGCCGGTAGGCGCCACCAGCGTCGGCACCAGGTAGGTGCCGTGCTCGAGCATCAGCGAGATGGCCTCGTCGTCGAGGTAGATGCCGTGCTCGATGGAGCGAATGCCGGCGCGGATCGCGTTCTTGACACCGTCCGCAGCCTGGGCATGCGCCATCACCCACCGCCCGGCCGCCGCGGCTTCCTCAACGAGGACGGCCAGCTCCTCGGGGCGGAAGTGCGCTTCGCTGGGCTCGTCGCGAGGTGAGAGCACGCCCCCCGACGTGGCCACCTTGATGACGTCCGCGCCGGCCCGGATCAGCTCGCGCACCTTCCTGCGCATCTCGTCCGGGCCATCGACGATGGCGGCAGGGTGACCCGGGTAGGGAGGGACGAAGTGGATGCGGCTCTCCGAGGGCAGCCACCCATCGCCGTGGCCACCCGTCTGGCTCAGCATGTTGATCGCGATCTGCATACGAGGTCCTGCGATGAGGCCATGGTCGACCGCCTCCTTCATGCCGAGATCGGCACCGCCCGCATCGCGAACGCTCGTGATCCCCGCCGCCAGCGTCGCCTGTAGATTCTCTATCGCGAGATAGAAGTTGTACGAGAACGGTGTGTGCGCCCGCCGCCAGATGTCGATATGGGTCACTGCCACGTGCACGTGGCAGTCGAACAACCCGGGCAGAAGATGCTTGCCGGTGCAGTCGACCGCCTCGTCACCATCGAGCCCGGAGCCGACATCGACGATCCGGCCGTCCTCGACGGCGACATCGGCCACCGCAGGTCCGGTGACGGGATCGACCACGGACCCGCCGTGAAACAGAAGACGCATCCGATTCCTCCGACATAGCTCGCGGATTTCCACGACAATAGGAGAGACCCGGGAGTCGGATGGACGGGCAGAGATTCAACGGCGAGCTTCACCAGGTCGGTCTCAACTACGGGGTCGTCGTCCCCGCCCACGTCGTCGATGCACTCGGGGGCGACAATTACATCAAGGTGAAGGGCTCGGCGAACGGCATCCCGTTCAGAAAACGGCTCGTGCCCGCCGGGGGGAGGCTCCGTCTGCTCTACCTCGATGGTGCGGTGCGCTCCGCAGGAGAGATGGAGGTCGGCGCCGCCGTCGACGTGGAGATCGTGCTCGACCTCACGGAACGGGAACACCGGCTCGCACCGGACGTCGACGCCGCCATCTCTTCGATTCCGGCAGGGTGGGGTGTCTGGGACGACTTCACCGACGCCAGGTGCGAGGAGATCATTCGGTGGATCGAAGACGCCGCACACGCCGCGACGAGAGCCAGACGCATCGAACGACTCCGTGAAGTCATCCTCGAGAAGCTCTGACCGGTGCGGTCGTCACCCCACCGGGGAAGACGACGCGTGACGGCGGGGTTGTGAGGTCCGATGGGTCGCATCACGCTCCACTGTCCGCACACCGCCGGCTTCCTCGAGGGCTTCGCCAGCATCCGCACCCAGTTCGATGTCCCCGAGAGGTTCCCGCCCGACGTCGTCCGCGCCGCCGAGGCGGCCGCGGCCCGGCCTGCCGACGACCGCATCGATCGTCGCGACATCGAGTTCGTCGCAATCGACCCTGCGGGGAGTCGTGATCTCGACCAGGCCTTTCACGCCCACCGCCGCGGATCCGGCTATCGCGTCCACTACGCCATCGCAGATGTGAGCGCGTTCGTCTCACCCGGCGGAGCCGTCGACGAAGAGGCACGGCGGCGCGGCCTCACGTTCTACAGCCCGGACGCCAAGGCGTCGCTTCATCCTGAGGTCCTCAACCAGGACGCGGGCTCTCTTCTCCCGGACACCGATCGGCCCGCTCTCCTGTGGACCATGGACCTCGGTCCGGACGGTGCGGTCGGCACTGCTCGCGTCGAGCGGGCGCTCGTTCGGATCAGGGCAGCCCGCTCCTATGCGGACGTCCAGTCGGACCTGGACGCGGGCCGGCCGGACGACGTGACCGATCTGCTCCGGGAGATCGGCACGCTGCGGGAGCAGCGTGAGATCGCCAGAGGCGGAGTGAGCCTCAACTTGCCGGATCAGGAAGTGGTGGAGGTCGACGACGGCTTCGATCTCCACTACCGCGACTCGCTCCCCGTCGAAGGATGGAACGCCCAGATCTCGCTGATGACGGGGATGGCGGCAGCAAAGATCATGGTCGCCGGCGGCGTGGGGATCATGAGATCGCTTCCGCCACCCGACCCGGACACCCTGAGGTGGCTCCAGCGGAGCAGCAGGGCCCTCGGCGTGCCCTACGACGACGACACGGCATACGGAGACTGGGTGCGATCCCTCGACACCTCGCGCCCCCGGGAGGCGGCTTTGCTGACGAGTGCGGCCCGCGGCTTCCGAGGAGCGGGGTACACGGCGTTCGACGGCCGGACCCCGGTAGGGGCGGACCATGCCGCCATCGCCTCGCCGTACGCCCACGTGACGGCACCGTTGCGACGTCTCATCGACCGCTTCGACAGCGAGATCGTCCTCGCGCTGTCTGCCGATCGACGACCTCCGGGCTGGGTGCTCGATGCGATCGAGAGAATCCCGGAGGTCATGACCGATCGCAGCAGACACGAGCGGCGGTTCGAGAAGGCGCTCGTGGACTACGCCGAGGCGATGGTGCTCTCATGCCGGATCGGCGAGACGTTCCCCGCCATCGTCACCGGAGTCCAGAACGGCCGCGCCACGCTCCAGCTGAAGGACCCGGCGGTCATTGCGAGGCTGAAGATGGACGGTGTTTCGTTGGGCGAGGTCGTCCGGGTGCGACTGGGCTCGGTCGAACCGCGGGAGCGGCGGGTCGACTTCTCACTCGTCTGAGTACCCGCAAGGGGAGCCCGTAAAGGGCTCGTCTGGTACGTTCCGCCCGGCCATGTCTCCACCAGGTACACCGTCCGACCCATGAGCGTCGACTACGACGTATGTGTGATCGGTGGCGGGATCATTGGGCTCGCGACCGCTCGGGCGCTGGCGATGCGGTTCGACGGCGTCGCCATCGCTGTGGTGGAGAAGGAACCTGATGTCGGTGAACACCAGACGGGGCGCAACAGTGGCGTGCTCCACTCCGGTCTCTACTACGCACCAGGGTCACTCAAGGCAGGTCTGTGCGTCGCGGGCCGCAGGGCGATGCTCGAGTATTGCGAGCGCGAGGGCATCCCGGTGGAGAGCACAGGGAAGCTCGTGGTGGCAAACGGAGAACGGGAGGTCGCCGCCCTCGAGGAGTTGCACCGCCGCGGCTCGGCCAACGGGTTACGCGGGCTCGAGTGGCTCGATACTTCGGCGATGCGAAGCCGGGAACCGCACGTCGCGGGGACCCGGGGCCTCATCGTCCCCGAGACCGGCGTCGTCGACTTCAGCGCCGTTGCCTCATCTCTCGCAGCCGGTCTCAGACAGGATGGCCACTCCCTCATCACGGGTGCGCCCGTCGATTCTGTGGTATCAGCTCCGGGTCGCGTGGCGATCACGACGAGGCGAACCCGGGTGACCGCCCGGATCGTCGTGAACTGCGCGGGGCTTCACGCCGATGTCATTGCCCGGCTCGCAGGTGTCGAGTCCCCGGTGCGGATCGTTCCTTTCCGCGGGGAGTACTACTCGCTGACCGGAGGCGCGGAGGACCTCGTCGGCGGTCTCGTCTATCCGGTCCCCAACCCGCGCCTTCCCTTCCTCGGGGTGCACTTCACACGCCGCCACACCGGGAGCGTCGAAGTCGGGCCGAACGCGGTCCTCGCCGCGGGCCGGGAGCACTATCGGGGATCACGCCCCCACCTCCGGGAGTTGTGGTCGACGGTGACGTATCCGGGGTTTCTGCGTCTCGCCCGCCGCCACTGGCGAACCGGGATCGCCGAAGTCGCAGGATCGTCGAGCCGCGCCGTCTACGCACGAAGGGCGCGCCGCCTCGTCCCCGGAGTCGAAGCGCGCCACCTGCAAAGGGCCGGGTCGGGGATTCGGGCCCAGGCCGTGACCCGCAGCGGCGACCTGGTCGACGACTTCGTCATCGAGGCCACCGAGCAAGCGGTACACGTCCTCAACGCGCCGTCTCCCGGGGCCACCGCTTCGCTCGCGATCGGAGACCGCATCGCGGACATCGCAGGGGCGCGGCTGGCCTGAGAGGCCCGGCGCTGCGGAATGAGTGGCGCTCCGGGCCGGTTTCCTGAGGAGAACACCGCCTCAGGAGATCTCGTGACAGACAGCCAGACCCGCATCGCCGTGCTCGGCGGAGCACGCACACCCTTCGCCAAAGCCGGGACCGCGCTCGCAGAGCACAAGGCCCTCGACCTCGCTGTTCACTCCGTCGACGGCCTCGTCGCCAAGCAAGGCATCGAACCCGGCATCGTCGACGAGCTCGTCTACGGCATCGTCACCCTCGACCCCCGTGTGCCCCAGCTCGCCAGGGAGATCAACTTCGGTTCCGTGCTCCCCGACGACGTCCGCTCCTACACGATCACCGACAACTGCATCACCGGCATCACCGCCCTCTCCAACGTCGCAGACTCCATCCGCAGCGGGCGGGCCTCCGTCGGGATCGCGGGCGGTGTCGAATCGCTGTCGAACCCGGCGATCATGGTGTCTCGCAACGCCTCACGCATCCTGTACGACCTGTCCCGTGCCCGGACCACCCGGGAGCGCGTCAAGCTGCTGAGAAGGCTCCGACCCCGCGACCTGAAGCCAAGAGCCCCCGGCGTAACCGAACCATCGACCGGCCTCTCGATGGGAGAGCACACCGAGATCACCGTTAAGGAGTGGGCTATCTCCCGCATCGAGCAGGACGAGATCGCCTTCAACAGTCACATGAACGGCGCCGCCGCTACCGCCGACGGCAGGCTCGTCGCCGAGATCCATCCCCTGGACGGTCTCGACCACGATCCCATCGTGCGACCCGGCACCACGATGGAGAAGCTCGCCGGGCTTCAGCCGGTGTTCGACAGGAGCGCCGAAGGAACGCTCACGGCAGGCAACTCCAGCCCCCTGACGGACGGCGCCGCTGCGGTCCTCGTCGCCTCGGAGAGCGCCGCGGCACGACACGGGCTCGAACCGCTCGCCTTCGTGAAGGACGTGGAGTTCGTCGCGATCTCTCCCGATGACGGGCTGCTCATGGGACCGGGCATCGCGGTACCGAGGCTGTTGTCCCGGCACGGCCTCACGCTCGACGATCTCGACCTCATCGACATGCACGAGGCGTTCGCCGGGCAGATCGCCGCCAACATCGCCGCGTGGGAGCGGGGATGGAAGGAGCCACCGATCGGCAAGGTGGACAGGGAACGGCTCAACGTCGCAGGTGGGTCGATCGCAATCGGCCACCCGTTCGCCGCTACCGGGGCCCGCATCGTCACGCAGGCCGCCAACGAGATGGCGCGTCGGGATGCGAAGCTGGCGCTGGTCAGCGTGTGCGGTGCAGGTGCCACGGCGGCTGCGGTGCTGCTCGAACGGGACTGAGCGGCCGCGGATCTCGCGCAGAGGTCCCCGGTTACCCTTCGCGGATGTCGCACGTCATCCATCTCGAAGCTGCCATCGACGGCACGCTCTTGCCCCACGACCGATTGCAGACGCTCCACGAAGACCGTCCTTTGTGGGTTCGCTACGACCTCGAAGCCGTCGCATCCGCCGTCGAGAGAGCCGACCTGTCGTCACGGCCGGCCACGATGTGGCGCTACCAGGAGCTGCTACCCGTCGAGCACGAGACAAACATCGTCTCGCTCGGCGAGGGGATGACACCGCTGCTTCGTTGTGACCGGCTCGGCGAGACGCTCGGGTTGCGCGACCTGTGGATCAAAGACGAGTCGCAGCTGCCGACCGGGTCGTTCAAAGCCCGTGGTATCGCCATGGCGGTCAGCAGAGCCAAAGAGCTCGGCGTGAAGCGTCTCGCAATTCCCACCGCGGGAAACGCCGGCGGCGCCCTCGCGGCCTATGCGGCACGGGCAGCGCTCGAGGCGTGGATCTTCATGCCGGCCGACACGCCCCTGGTCAACAAAGCAGAGGCCGCCAACCACGGTGCACGAGCGTTCCTCGTCGACGGGCTCATCACCGACTGTGGCGCACTCGTGCGCGACGGCACCGAGGAGATGGGCTGGTTCGACGTCTCGAC
>JBHHXA010000064.1:0-9913 GCA_046756805.1 Acidimicrobiia bacterium | reverse complement strand
TCGACTCGGCCGCACCGAAGTACACCGTGGCGCCGACACCTGCCGCACCGAGGTCGAAGGCCTGATCGACGCTGCCAAACATCACCTGGTCGTACGTCTCGGGGTACGTCAGCAGCTCGTTGTGGTTGAGCTTCACGATGAACGGGATCTTGTGGGCATACGTCCGGGACGCCATGCCGAGGACCCCGAAGGTGCTCGCGACTCCGTTGCAACCCGCCTCGATCGCCAGCTCGACGATGTTGAGCGGATCGAAGTAGCGAGGGTTGGGCGCGAACGAAGCCGCAGCGGAATGCTCGATGCCCTGGTCCACGGGCAGGATGGACACGTAGCCGGTTCCCCCCAGTCTGCCGCTATCGAACAGGGCCTGGATGCTCCTCAGGACCTGGGGCGACCGATCGCTCCGGGCCAGCACCCGGTCGACGAAGTCCGGCCCGGGCAGGGACAGGTCCGCTTGTGGAATCCCCTTCGATTCATGTTGGAGAAGATCCTCTGCATCTTCACCGAGCAGGTCAACCACATTCATCGTCACTCCCGTCTGCCGCAGGATGCGGTCCGTGTGCCGTGGCATTATCGCGGACGTCTGCGCCGTCGAACAGTTGAGACGCCTGCGCTCACTCCTCCTGGAGACCGATGCGCAGCGCGAGAGCGGATGCGACGGCTTCGGATCGCTCGAGGAGGTCTCGCTCGGCCGCTTTCCAGTCGTCGCCGGGACCCACCGCAGTGCGCAAGTCGGTGTAGATCTTGAGCTTGGGCTCCGTGCCGCTGGGGCGGACGAGAACCCGCCCACCCGAAGCGAACGACAGTTCCACGAGGTTGGCCGCCCCCAGGTAGCGGGGACGGTGCTCCGCTCCCACCGAATAGTCATGGAGGGCGATCACCTGCTCCGGACCCAGCGGGCCGGGATGGAGCGTCGCCGCTTCCCGAACCGCGGCCTCTATCTCGCCCCGTCCCTCGCTCCCCGTCCTGTGCACCGATAGCTGGCTCGAGACCCACAGGCCGTGCCTGGCGTACAGGCCACCGAGGAGATCGAGCACCGTCCGCCCGTCCACCGCAGCCGCAGCCGCGAGGTCGGCGAAGACGACCGCGGCACTGATGCCGTCCTTGTCACGCACGATCGG
The DNA here is from genome assembly GCA_046756805.1 of Acidimicrobiia bacterium. Classification (GTDB taxonomy): domain Bacteria; phylum Actinomycetota; class Acidimicrobiia; order Spongiisociales; family UBA5794; genus CAMYMC01. Next base: position 8,795 of record JBHHXA010000064.1, on the reverse strand, counting down.
CGCGACGGAGAACCCGAGCGCCTCCTCGAATCCGAACACGAACGTGCCGCCTCCGTCGCGTTCGATATCGAGCGCCGCGTTCCAGATCCACTTGAACCCCGTCAGCGTGCGTTCGTAGCGGGCGGAGTGCGCAGACGAAACTGCGGCAATCATCGGCGTCGAGACGATCGAGCTGAGGACGACGGGAGCGTGCTCGGTGGAGTGCGACAGGATGCGATCGGCGAGGAGCACGCCGATCTGGTTTCCGGTGAGCACACGCCACGATCCGTCGTCGGGGACGGCGACGCCGAGCCGGTCGGTGTCCGGGTCGTTGGCGAGGACGAGGTCGGCATCCTCATCGACCGCAGCGGTGAGGGCGAGGTCGAGCGAGCCCGGCTCCTCCGGGTTGGGAAACGGCACCGTCGGGAAACGCCCGTCCGGCTCGAACTGCTCGTCGACGCGTACCACCTCATGCCCGCCACAGCGTTGCAGCGCAGCGGCCGTGAAGCGGCCTCCGACCCCGTGGAACGGCGTGTGAACGATCCTGATGCCGCGACCGGCGGCGGGTGGCAGATATGGATGGAGCTCTTCGAGGTAGCTCCCGAAGAGGTCTTCCGGCACCGGCGACACAGACCCCGCGCCGGTCCCATAGGGATCGCGAATCCGCGGGACCTCATTGGCAGGTCGGACGGACTCGATGGCAGAGGCGCTGGCGGAGTCGACGGGGGGCACGATCTGTGCCCCGTTCTCGTCGAACACCTTGTACCCGTTGTCCCAGCGTGGGTTGTGGCTTGCGGTGACGACGATGGCCAGCCGTGCCCCGAGGCGACGGGCCGCGTATGCAACGAGCGGTGTCGGTGTCACGTTCGGGAAGTAGCGAACCCGGAGGCCGGCCGCCGCGAGCACACCCACGGTGTCACGCATGAACTCCTCGCTGGAGAGCCGCGCATCCCTCCCCACGACGATCACGGCGTCCGTGGCGGATCCCGTGGCGACGAGGTGCTCGACAACTCCCCGGGTGGTCCTGATCACGACGGCACGGTTCATCCTGTTGGATCCGCCTTCGACCTTGCCCCGAAGCCCTGCCGTGCCGAACTCCAGCCCTCCCGCCATTCTCTCCGCGAGATCCTCGTAGGCACGGGCATCGAGCAAGGCCTCGAGCTCATCACGGGTGGAAGGATCGGGATCGCCCTCGATCCACGCTCTCGTCCTCGCCGCAAGGGTCTCGTGATCCACGATGGCGAGACTAACGAGGGCCACCCTGCCCCGGGATGCCGGGTCGGGGTCGAGTTCCCGCCGCATCGGTAGGCTCGACGGCTCATGGCAGACGCCACCGACCTCGCTGCGGCCCGGCTCGGTCCCACTGCGCGACAGGCTGCCCTCGATCGCATGGAAGACGAGAGCTTCGATGTAGTCGTGATCGGTGCAGGCGTCACGGGCACAGGCTGCGCCCTGGATGCCGTGACCAGGGGACTCTCGGTCGCCGTGTTCGACCAGCGCGACCTCGCCTCAGGGACATCGAGCAGATCCAGCAAGCTCATCCACGGGGGACTGCGCTACCTGGAGCAACTCAACTTCCGGCTCGTCAGGGAGGCGCTCCATGAACGGGGCCTCCTCCTGAACCGGCTGGCGCCTCATCTCGTCACGCCGGTGTCCTTCCTCTACCCGCTGCGGCATCGCATCTGGGAACGGGCATACGTCGGTGCGGGCATCCTTCTGTACGACCTCCTCGCCGGGAGAGCAGGCAACCCGCTCCCGCGTCATCGGCATCTCAGCCGCGGAGGCGCCGTAGGCTTGGTCCCCGGTCTGCGTAGGGACAGCCTCATCGGCGGCATCCGCTATTGGGACGCTCACGTCGACGATGCGCGGCACACGATGACGCTCGCCCGCACCGCTGCGGGCCTGGGCGCTGCGGTGGCCACGAGCGTCCGTGCGACCGGTCTGGTGCGCGACGGTGACCGCGTGAGGGGCGTCGCGGCGGTGTGCCTCGAGTCCGGCAGACGCCTGACGGTGCGGGGCCGGGTCGTCGTCAACGCCACGGGAGTGTGGACGGACTCCATCCAGGACCTCGTGGGAAGCGGATCGATCAGGGTGACGGCCTCGAAGGGGGTTCACCTCGTCGTGCCCAGAGAGCGCATCCCCTCGTCGAGCGGGCTCATCGTGCGCACCGAAAAGAGCGTTCTGTTCCTCATTCCCTTCGGTCGTCACTGGCTCATCGGCACGACCGATACCCCCTGGGATCTCGACCTCGCGCACCCTGCCGCCAGCGCGACGGACATCCGATACGTGCTCGACCACATCAACGCCGTCCTGGAGGACCCCCTGGAGCCTTCCGACATCGAAGGTGTATACGCGGGACTGCGCCCCCTCCTCAGCGGCGAGTCTGACGCCACCAGCAAGCTGAGCCGGGAGCACGCGGTGTCGGTGACGGCACCCGGCTTCGTCACCGTGGCGGGAGGCAAGTACACGACCTACCGGGTCATGGCAGAGGATGCGATCGACGCTGCCGCCGCGGAGCTGGAAGAGCGTGTTCCGCCCAGTAGAACCGCAGAGACGCCTTTGCTGGGAGCCGGAGGTTTCCACGCCATGTGGGACGCACGCCACAGCATCGGGGGCAAGGCCGGACTCAGTGCGGGTGTGATCGAACGTCTCCTGCGGCGATATGGGGACCGCACCCCGGAGTTGATGGACCTGATCGAAGCCCGACCAGACCTCGCCGCGCCCCTGCCGGGCGGTGGTGGATACCTGAAGGCCGAGATTCGTTACGCCGCTTCCCACGAGGGAGCCCTCCATCTCGACGACGCCCTGACGCGCCGAACTCGCATCTCGATCGAGACCAGGGACCGAGGTCTCGAGGCTGCCGACGCCGCGGTCGCCCTCCTGGCCCCGGTGCTGGGATGGGACGCCGCGGCGATCGTCAGGGAACTCGAGCACTACCGGGCGCGGGTCGCCGCCGAGCGTGAGTCGCAGACCATGCCAGACGACAGGACGGCAGATGCGGCCCGCCTCGGGGCGCCCGACGTGCGAACCGGATCGCGCCCGGAGTCCTGAGCGGGATGCCGGTCGGGCCCCGGATCAAGCGTCGCGCCCCATCCCGGGTCGCCAGATCGCCGCGGACTCGTCGACGACAGTGTCGAACCGCAAACCCATGAGGATCAGCCCCGCACAGCCCGCGTCGCGCGCTGCATCGGCCGCCTCCAGCGCCGTCTCCCACGCCAGCTTGCGACGCGCCGCAGGTTCGGCCTCGGCGAGCTCTCGCTTCAGCGCTTCTGTTGCAGGTAAGGCTCCGACGCCCCGATCAGTCGTCGGCGCCGCCCTGTGCCATGTCGGCGATCTCGGCAACGATGTCCGCGTTCGCGAGCGTTGTCACGTCGCCGAGCTTCCGCTGCTCCGAGATGTCCCTCAGCAACCTGCGCATGATCTTGCCCGACCGTGTCTTGGGCAGGTCGTCGGTGAACACGATCGACTTCGGCTTGGCGATGGGTCCGATCTTGTCGCTCACGGTCTCGCGCAGTTCCTCGATGAGGGTGGCATCGCCGGTCGTGCCGCCGCGCAACGTGACGAAAGCTGCGACCGCCTGGCCGGTCACGGCGTCGCTCCGGCCCACCACTGCGGCTTCGGCCACAACCGGATGTGAGACGAGCGCGGACTCGACCTCGGTGGTGGAGATGTTGTGCCCGGCGACGAGCATGATGTCGTCGACACGGCCTAGCAGCCAGTAGTCGCCGTCCTCATCGCGCTTGCAGCCGTCGCCGGGGAAGTACTTCCCCGCGAACCGCGACCAGTAGGTGTCGACATAACGGTCGTCATCGCCGTAGATCGTGCGCAGCATCGAAGGCCAGGGCCGGGTGAGAGCCAGATAGCCACCACCCCCGAGAGGTACGGGCGCGCCGTCTTCGTCAAGGACGTCGGCGGCCACCCCCGGGAACGGCCTGGTCGCCGAACCCGGCTTCGTGGTGACGGCGCCGGGGAGCGGAGTGATCATGATGGAACCGGTCTCCGTCTGCCACCACGTGTCGACGATCGGTGTCGAGGCTGAGCCGATGTGCTCGTGGTACCACATCCACGCTTCGGGATTGATTGGCTCGCCGACCGTACCCAGCAGCCGAAGCGACGAGAGGTCGTGCGCCGCGGGGAACTCATCCCCCCACTTCATGAAGGCGCGGATCGCCGTGGGCGCCGTGTAGAAGATGCTGACCCCGTATTCCTCGATGATCTCCCACAGGCGGTCGTTGCCGGGGAAGTTGGGAGCACCCTCGTACATGACGCCGGTGGTGCCGTTCGCCAGGGGCCCGTAGACGATATAGGTGTGGCCCGTCACCCAACCGATGTCCGCCGCACACCAGTACACGTCGTCCGGCTTGATGTCGAAGACGTAGTGGTGGGTCGTGGTGGCGCCGGTGAGGTATCCGCCCTGGGTGTGCACGATGCCCTTGGGTCTACCCGTCGTCCCGGACGTGTACAGGATGTAGAGCATGTCTTCGGCACCCATCGCCTCCGGCGGGCAATCTGTTTCGTGTCCGGCGATAACATCGTGGTACCAGACATCACGTCCGCCCTCCATAGGGACGGGGTTCTTCGTCCGCTGCACGACGACGACGTGCTCGATGGAGGGGCAGCGCGCTACCGCGTCGTCCGCCCCGGACTTCAACTCGACGACCGATCCCCGGCGCCACGCTCCGTCCGAGGTGACCAGCACCTTTGCTTCTGCATCCTGGATGCGGTCTGCCAGCGCGTCTGCCGAGAAGCCGCCGAAGACGACGGAATGGACGGCACCGATGCGGGCACAGGCGAGCATCGAAATCGGGAGCTCGGGCACCATTCCCAGGTAGATGGCGACCCGGTCACCACGTCCGACCCCCATCGCCTTCAGCGCGTTCGCAAACCTCGACACTTCGTCATGGAGATCGCGATACGTGATCGTGCGAGTGTCGCCGGGCTCACCCACCCAGTGGTAGGCGACCTTGTCGCCGATCGTGTCGAGATGCCGGTCGAGGCAGTTGTACGACAAGTTCAACTCGCCGTCTGCGAACCATCGATAGAAGGGGGCGCGGGAGTCGTCGAGCGCCTCCGTCGGCTCCTTGATCCACGAGATGCGGCTCAGAGCCTGCTCGAGCCAGAAACCCTGCCAGTCGGTCTCGGCCCGCTCGTAGATGTCAGGGCCCGCGTTGGCAGCGGCGGCGAACTCTGTAGATGGCGGAAACCGGCGCTCCTCGCTCAACAGGTTCTCGAGGGCCTGGTGCGTCTCGGCCACGATGCGTTCCTCCCCAGGGTGTGCGCGTGGCGGCATCGTACGCTGCACCGACGACAACCCGCACGTCCAGCGAAGCCCTCGGTCAGCTTGCGGATGCGATATGAGCGGCTACCTCGCGATGGATGACCGAGCGCTCTTCATCGAGAAGAGCGACGTGGCCCGCCCGCTCCAGCCACACGACACGAGCCCTAGTACCGCTCAGCCCGTCACGGAGGATCGACGCGCTCTCCGGCCGCACCGTCTGGTCCGCCCTGGACTGGATCACGAGGGCAGGGCACGTCACCCGTCCCAGCGTGGCCCGGGCGGCCCGGATGAGGTCGAACAGGTCGGCGACCGTTCCCACAGGCGAATGGTCGTATTGAACGCGAAAGCGGTCCACGCCGTCACCGGCGAGGGCCACGGGCTCGTGCGGCCGGAGTCGGGTGGAGCCCCGAACGAGCCAGGAGTGCGGTGCGAAACGGTCGTAGACCTTCATCGGTGCGCTGATCGTGGTCACCGACGCCGCGCCAAACACGGGCGCCAGCAGCAGCGAAAGGATGCCACCCATCGACAACCCGACGAGGTGGAGCGTCTTGCCCGAATCGACCACCTCTTGCGCCCCTTCTGCCGCCGACCGCAGCCAGTCCCGCCACGAGGTTCCCAGCATGTCGCCGACCGCCGTCCCGTGGCCGGCGAGGAGCGGCGCCACGATCGAGTGGCCGCGATCGTGAAGAGCATCGGCGAGCATCCGCAGGTGCGCCGGCGATCCGGTCCAGCCGTGGAGCAGCACGACGCCCGCTCGACCTGAGCCTTCGAGGCGGATCGGAGCGGCAAGTGGATCAGCAAGAGGTTGCTGGGACATCGAGCCGAATCTACATGGGGCCTGAAGGCTCTAACTCGAAGTACGCTGGCCGGGGATGCACCGACGGCACCTCACCCTCATCGCCGCTCTCGCGATCGTCGCCGCGGCGTGCACCGGGCCGGAATCCGACCCGGTGTCGACGACACAGGTGCCGGGGACGGCCCCTCCGTCCTCTGCCGATCCACCGTCCACAACCTCGGCCCCGACGACGACTGAACCGCCCGCGGCCGCTCCCCTCGACACGGGCCGCCTCGTCGTAGTGAACGCCGAAGGGAACGTGGTGACGATGCGGCCAGACGGATCGGACGTCGTCACGGTGACCAAAGATGCATCGCCGTCTGTGATTCACTTCCAGCCGCAGTGGTCCCCCGACGGGGCGCGGATCGCCTGGGGTTCATCCGGTGGGGACGGGTTCTCGATCGAGGTGGCGTCCGCTTCCGGAGACACCCGAACCTCCGTTGCAACGGTGGCGCTTCCGTTCTACCTCTACTGGTCGCCCGATTCAGAGCGCGTGGCGGTGCTCCACAACTCGCTCGCCGGCGGGCTCGAGTTCGAGTTGATGGACGTGGGAACCGGAGTGTCATCAGTGGTGGCGGGCGGTGCGCCGTTCTACTTCTCGTGGGACCCCGACGGTGAGCGCATCGTGTCCCACGTGGGGGCGGACGACCTCGTGCTCCTCGACACAGCTGGGGCAAGCGAGTCCATCGGAAGCACCGGGCAGGGGTATCAGGCGCCGCAATGGACGAGCAGGGGCATATTCCATCTCGATGCCGATGCACTTCTAGTGCGGGACGTGGACGGCGCGTCCCGGCCCCTGGCCACGGTCCCGGGCCCGGTGACGTTCGTAGCGAACCCCGACGGAACCCGGCTCGCGATGCAGGCCCTCGTGCCGGGCCAGTCCGGGGTGACCGCTTCGTTGCAGACCGTGCCCGAGGTGCCCTCCAATGTGGTTGCCGTCCTCGACCTCGCCACGGGGGAGATCGACGTCGCCGCCCGGCAGCCGTCGCTCGGCTACTTCTGGAGTCCAGATGGCTCGGCGCTCCTGATGCTCGTACCCACCCAGACCAGGGCCGAGGTGGAGTGGCTCGTGTGGCAGGACGGAACCACGCGGCGTCTAGGCGGCTTCACGCCCCAAGCGTCGTTCTTGCGGGATGTCCTCCAGTTCTTCACCCAGTACGCCCAGTCGCTCCGGATCTGGAGTCCGGCATCGGATGCGTTTGCGTTCGTCGGGTCCATCGACGGCGAAGGCGGTGTGTGGGTGCAGCGCCTCGATGGATCGGCACCCGACCAGGTGGCAGAAGGAAGCTGGGTGGCCTGGTCCGGGCAGTGATGGGGGTCCCACCGACACGCAGGGCATGTCGATGCGGGTCGACGGCCTCCTATACTGCTGAGCCCGGTCCCGGAGCGCCGGTGATGGCGGGGAGTAACATCCCCCGGCACCTATCCGGCCCCCATCGTCCAGCGGTCTAGGACTCCGCCCTTTCAAGGCGGCAACAGGGATTCGAATTCCCTTGGGGGCACGCCACGGGGGCGTGGTGAAGTCTGGAGTTCACGCCGGCCTGTCAAGCCGGAGGTCGCGGGTTCAAATCCCGTCGCTCCCGCCAGACCCGGGCTCGAGATGAGCCCGGGTTGCTGTCCGCCCCCATGGACACGCTCCGTCGGGTCGGGGTCAGGTAGCTCAGTTGGTAGAGCGCTGGTCTGAAAAACCAGAGGTCGGCGGTTCGACCCCGCCCCTGACCACCACCGGAATACCTTGTCCCACAGGGGATTCTGTCGTTTCGGAGAACCCGCCGGCGGGACCCGAAGCGCGCTCAGGGCGCGCTGAGGGCGCGATACTTCCCTCGGGGTCCAATGGGCATGACGAGCCCGCCGGCCCTAGAGGCCGCGGTGGATCGCCTGGAGTCGCTGTGCGATCTCATCTTTGGTGTCCTCGTAGAGGTGTCCGTAGACGTCCATGGTGACCCGTATGCTCGAGTGGCCCAGGTGCTCACGCACGAGTCCGGGGTGGGCACCGGCGGCGATGAGCATCGAGGCGCAGGTGTGTCGCATGTCGTGGATCCGCAGCCCCTCCTGATCGGTCCGTGCCACGGCCGGGTACCAGACACGACGCTGGAAGTTCGAAGCGCGCAACGGAGTCCCGCCGGCCTTGAAGATGAGACTCTCCGAACCAGCGTCGGTGAAACGCCCGATATTGTTCCCGAGCACATCGGCAGCGAACGGCGGAATCGCAACCGTGCGAACCTCCGACGTCTGTGGAGGCACAATGTGGAATCGCCCCCCGACCTCAGACAGCGTCTCACGCCCTTCAACTCGGCGGCGGAGCAGGTTGACGTGCTTCGTCTTCAGGCCGATCGCTTCCGCCCATCGAAGCCCTCCATAGGCAAGCACGTAGACGAGGCCGACGTATAGCTCAGGTACGACGTGCGACAGATCGTCGACCTGGCTCGCGTTCAAGAACCCGGGGGGGACGCCTTGTTGGCCGAGGCAGTGATATGCCACCCAGGGCCGCACCGTCGATGTCGGGCTCCTCCTCGTCGACGGCCCAACCGACGGGCGCGGCCTCTACACGCCGCTGACCCGCGGACGCCACGCCAACCACGCCTACGTCGTCACCAGCGACAACGAAACCGCAGCCGACGTCCTCACCCAGGCCATCGTCCGGGACTGGATCGACCAACCCGCCATCACCCGACGAACCAGGCTCGGAATCGATGCGGCGTT
>JBHHXA010000063.1:0-10063 GCA_046756805.1 Acidimicrobiia bacterium | reverse complement strand
TCGAGGTGCGACCGCTCTACCAGATCACCGGCGAGGCCGAGTTCAACGAGGTCTACATGACAGACGTCCGCATCCCGGACTCCGACCGCATCGACGACGTCGGTGCGGGGTGGAGGGTGGCGCTCACCACCCTCATGAACGAGCGAGTCGCGATCGGCGGCACCGTCGCTCCGCGCGGCTCCGGCGCCATCAGCGACCTCGTCGAGATCTGGCGTACCCACGGCGGTGACGGCCACGACCGGGACCGGCTCATGCGGCTCTGGTCGGAGGCGGAGGCGGCCAGGCTCACGAACTTCCGGGCGTACGAGAACCGGACCACGGGAACACCCGGCCCCGAAGGCTCGACGGGAAAGCTCGTCTACGCAGAGCTCAACAAGCGGATCTACGAGCTCGCTACCGAACTCATGGGGCCCGAAGCCATGCTCTACGACACGTACGAGTTCATCCAGCCCGAGACGGCGGAGGACGTGTCGGACGATGTGCGGCGCCGCTTCCTCAGGGTGCGCGCCAACTCGATCGAAGGCGGCACGTCCGAGATCATGAAGAACATCCTCGGTGAGAGAGTGCTCGGGCTTCCCGGCGAGCCACGAGTGGACAAGGACATCCCCTGGACACAGGTGCCCCGCAGCTAGGCATGCCGACCGACGTCCGGTGAGCGTGTGAAGGGCTCAGCCCTCGCCACCAGGGTCTCGCCATGCGTCGAGCATCCGGAACGCCTCTTCTTCGGAGTACGGGCCCTCCTCGATCCTGTGCTCGAGCAGCATGTCCATGATCCGCCCCACGACCGGTCCCGGCGCCAGATCGAGATAGGCCATCACCGCATGACCGTCGATCGGAGGGCGCAGCGAGTCGAGCTCTTCCTGTTCCCGCAGCTCGGCGATCCGCTCCTCGAGCTCGTCGATGCGGCGCTGCACGGCGTTCGCCCTGCGGGCGCTCTTGGTCGTCACGTCGCTGCGCACCAGTCCGTTGAGGTCTGCCAGGAGGGGCCCTGCGTCCCGTACGTAGCGCCGGACCGCTGAATCCGTCCACCCCATCTTGTAGGTGTGGGGACGCATGTGGAGAAACACCAACTGGGACACGTCTTCAACCCTCTGACGCGGATAGCGGAGCGCGCGCAGCCGCTGCCGCGCCATCCTCGCGCCCACCACCTCGTGGTGGTGGAACGACACACCCCCGTCGGCGAACGAGCGTGTCGCCGGCTTGCCGATGTCGTGCAGCAAGGCTGCGAGACGGAGGGTGAGCCGCGGCGCCGTCTTCTCCACGACGGCGATGGTGTGCGCCAGGACGTCCTTGTGGCGATGTCCGGGATCCTTGGCGAGACCGAGAGCCGGCAGTTCCGGCAGGAACTCGCCCGCAAGCCCGGAGTCGATGAACCCCCACAGCGCCACGGCGACGTGGTTGCCGACGATGAGCTTGTCCAATTCGTCGCGGATTCTCTCCGCCGAGATGATGCCGAGCCGGTCCTTGAGGGCAGCGGCAGTTTCAAGCGCGGCCGATTCCGGGATGAAGCCGAGTGTCGCCTGGAACCGGAACAACCGCAGCATGCGGAGCGGATCGTCACCAAACGAGATCGCGGGATCGAGCGGAGTGCGGAGCACCTTCGCCGCGATGTCGCCCAACCCGCCGTGAGGGTCGACGACCGCAGGAGCATCTGTGGACGATGCGGGGATACGCAGAGCAACGGCGTTGACCGTGAAGTCGCGCCGCGACAGGTCTTCTTCGATGCTCGACGAGAACGTGACCCTCGGCTTGCGGCTCTCGTCGCGGTAGGCCTCGGAGCGGAACGTGGTGATCTCGTACTTCGTCCCCCGCAGCATGGCGCCGATCGTTCCGTACTCCGCACCGACATCAAAGACGGCTTCCGCCCAGGGGCGCACCAGCCGCACCACGTCGTTCGGTTCGGCGTCTGTGGTCAAGTCGAGATCGTCGATGCCGTCGCTGTCTCTGCCCAGGAGCGCATCGCGGACGCTTCCGCCTACGAGGTACAGCGAGTAGCCCGCATCACCAAAGCGCCGCGCGAGATCGACCGCGGGCGCGCCCGCAGCGAGCAGTGGTTCCAGACGAGAAGGGATGTGCATCAGCGCTCTGCGATCGTCGAGGTGAGATTAGAGGGACGAAGCCCGATCGCAGTTGCGACGGTCAGGCGTCATCGATTCGCCAGCCCGAAGCGAGCGCGTCTGCGTACTCGTTCCATCGATAGCCGGAATGTGCCGCGATCCACCGCAATTCGAGCTCCGATCGACGCCGGTACAACTCGTAGAGGGGCCGGACCAGATCGAGGTTCTCGACCGGACCCGTCTTCCGCTTCCAGCCCCGCGCCTTCCACCCCCCGGCCCACTCGGTGATCGTCTGCACCGCGAGCTTGCTGTCCGAGTACACGACGGTCCGTTCGCCGTCCGGCACCAGCGACGCGGCTTCGAGGAGGGCCGTGAGCTCCATTCGGTTGTTCGTCGTGTCCTCGTCGTGGCCCGCTGCTTCCGCAACGATCGCGTTGTCGGTGACGTAGACCGCTCCCCAGCCTCCGGGACCCGGGTTCGGTACCGCTCCCCCGTCGGTGAACACGCCACTCGTCGGCCCGTCGTGAAACCGCTCCAGCACCTCTTCGGGAGACAGGACCACGTCGGAGGTGCCCGACCGGGTTCTGCGGCGCCTCGCGCTCCCGGCAGCACCGCGTCGCGAAGACGCGGCCGCACTCGACGGAGTCCGGCAATCGTTACAGCGGCGCGGCGTCCACCCCGGATACCGATCGAGCACCCTCTGTGACAGAGAGAAGCTCGCGCCGCATTCCTGGCAAGTGAAAGAGGCCACGGGAGGAGTCTCCAGAGGATCGCGCTCCCTTGCAAGTCGGATCCGTCAAGAAGAAACACCCCGGACCGCAGTCCGGGGTGTCGTCTCCGGGCGCCAGCGCGTCACGCAGACATGAGACCCATGTTCTGGGCTTGCAGTTTGAAATCCGTCGGGCTCGTGGAGTGAGCGAGAGCGTCCTGGAACGTCACCTCACCCTCCCGATACAACTCCATGATCGACTGGTCGAAGCTGTGCATCCCGTAGTACTCCCCATCGGCGATGACGTCGATGAGGGTGTGGGTCTGGGCGGCGTCCGAGATCCGATCGAAGACCCGCTCCGTGTTGATGAGTATCTCTGTCGCGGGGACACGGCCCTTGCCGTCGACGCGAGGCAGCAGCCGCTGGCTGACCACACCTCGCAGCCCTCCGGCGAGCATGAGTCGCACCTGTTGCTGCTGCGTCGGAGGAAAGAAGTCGATGATGCGGTTCACCGTCTCGGTGGCGTCGGTCGTATGGAGCGTCGAGAGGACGAGGTGCCCGGTCTCCGCGGCCTGGAGCGCCGCGACGACGGTCTCCTTGTCACGCATCTCACCGATGAAGATCACGTCCGGGTCCTGCCTCAGGATCCGTCGCAGACCCTCGGCGAACGAGTCGGTGTCGACACCCACCTCACGCTGGGAGACGATCGACATCTTGTCCGGATGGAGGATCTCGATCGGGTCCTCGAGCGTGATGATGTTGGCTCGCCTGGTCGAGTTGATGTCGTCGATCATCGCCCCGAGAGTCGTCGTCTTGCCGGATCCGGTCGGTCCCGTCACGAGGATCATCCCCCGCGGCTGGGCACACAGCTCGCTCACCACATCGGGCAGCCCGAGCTCGGCGAAATTCTTGCTTGCGGGGCTCACCGCACGCATGACCACGTTGATCGACCCGCGCTGGCGGTAGCAGTTCACCCGGAATCGACCGAGGTGCGGTTTGCCGTATGCGAAGTCCGCCTCGTTGTGGTCTTCGAAGCCGGCCGCGACGCGCTCCGGAATGAGCTCCGCGGCGAACCGCTCCGTGTCCTCAGATGCCAGCGTTGGCAGGTTCGACAGGTGGAGGGCACCGTCGATCCGATAAGCCGGAGGAGATCCGACTTTGAGATGGAGATCGGAGCCGTTGACCCCGATGAGTTTCTTGAGGAGGTCGTCAAGCGACGGCAGGCTCTCGGCCACGTTCTCAGCTCCCATGCTCACGCGCGACGCCACACGGCGACTTCACGTGATATCGGCCCGCCGTAGCCCTCACTTGACCGATGCCGACGGCCTCCGGACCTCAGCGTGCGGGGTCAAAACCCCAGTGGTCGCCGGCCGCCGCACCTACCCGGAGAGCGATCTGCCATGTCGCTCCCGACGCGGGCTCGAGCGCGGCTTCCGCGTGCGACGTCGCAACTCCCCGCAGCGTTGCCGCCACAGACTCACGCAACGCACCGAGGTCGTACCCCCCCTCGAGGAAGAAGACGAGGCGACCCGGGGGCGCAACTCCCGCCAACGAAGAAGCCAGGATCTCGTAGTCCGCCGCCGTCAGCCTGACCCCGGCAAGCGGGTCGGCGACATGGGCGTCGTAACCGGCGGAGACGAACACCCAGTCGGCCCCAAAACGGCGGATGACGGGAAGGACGACCCGCTCCATCGTCCACCGGTACGGTGCACCGTCTGTGCCCCACGGCCACGGGAAGTTCACCGTCGTCCCCTCGCCCGACCCGGCACCGGTCTCGCGCTCGCCGCCCGTTCCCGGGTAGGCGGGGAACTCGTGCCACGACACGTACAACACGTCCCCGTCCTCGTAGAACGCGTCCTGGGTGCCGTTGCCGTGATGGACGTCCCAGTCGATCACGGCGACTCGCTCGCCTTCCGCCCGGAGCGACCGGACGGCCACGGCGATGTTGTTGAAGAGGCAAAACCCCATCGCACGGGCGTGCATCGCATGGTGGCCGGGTGGCCGCATCGCCACGAACGCCGTGTCGGCTCCGTCGCGGCGCAACAGGTCTATCGCGGTCAGGCCGGCTCCCGCGGCTCGTAACGCTGCTTCCCAGGACCCGGGGCTCGCCACAGTGTCCGGGTCGAGGTGTCCTCCGCCCTCGCGGCAGAACTGCGCGATCTCATCGATGTACGCAGCATCGTGGGCGAGTTCGAGTGCCGTCCGCGACACCGGCTCCGGTTCGTGCTCGACGACCGTCAGCCCGGACGTGCGAACACCTGCCTGCACCGCCCCGATCCGGTCCGGCCGTTCCGGGTGGCCGCGACCCGTGTCGTGGTCGAGGGCAGATGGATGAGACAGCAGCGCAACACGCATCGCGTCATCCTGGCACGCGTGCGACCCGTTCTCACCGCTCCCTGCCGCGAGGCGTGATGCGACTTCGGTGTGTTGTCGGAGCGTTAGCCTGCCTCAGACGGACCGCGGCCCAAGGACGCGCAGCAATGGCGGAAAGCCCGTTTCGGGTCAACCTTCGGGGAGAGTGGCCGGGACCGCTCACGCTCCGGCGCGGTTGGGCGCGGGCACAGGCAAGACCGTGGAACGACGCCGAGCCCTCTGCGAGCCTTCGTCTCGTACGTGGTGGCCCCGGGTTCCTCCAGGCATGCACCGGCCAGCTGTGCGACTTCGGCGCACCGTCGGTCCTCTCTCCCCCACTGCCATCCGGTGCGAAGCGAACCTGGGAAGCGGCAGGGTTCCACGACTATCTCGAGCTGGCTCTCATGCGGCTCACCCTCGACGATCAACCACGCCCGCCGAGCCACCTCGTGATCGAGGCACCGGAGACGCCCACGTCGACGCTGCTCTGTATCGACCAGGCCGCGTTCTCCCCGTTCTGGCGGCTCGACCGCCACGGGATCCAGGAGGCGATCGAAGCCACGGGATCGTCCACCGTCTTGCTCATCCGCGACGCCGAGGGAGGTGCCGCCGGATTCGCGGTCGTCGGGTTCGGCAGCGCGATCGCGTATCTGCAGCGCATGGCCGTCCACCCCAAATGGCAGGGTCAGGGCATGGGACGTTCACTCGTCCGGGTCGCGGCGCGCAAGGCGAGAGCCGCTGGAGCCAGGGTCATGCTGCTGAACACCCAACTCGACAACGAATCCGCTCTGAAGCTCTACGAGACGGAGGGATTCATCCCACTGCCCGAACCTCTGTCGCTGCTGCGGGCCGTCGGCTGATACCCGCTCCGGGGTAACCTCCCCTCCGGAGGCTCACCGTGGCACCCAACCTTCCCGACCGGTACGAACCCCAGGTCAGACTGGGTCGTGACGGCGACGTCGAGGAATGGCTCGCAACGGACACCGCACTCGACCGTCCCGTGCTCATCCGCGTCCTGAGCGCCGACGCGGACTCGCAACGGCAGACGGCATTCCTCTCCTTGTGCCGCGGAGCCGCATCGGTCGTGCACAACCATCTCGCCGAGGTGTACGACGTCGGCAATGGTGGCGCCGCACCCCATGCCGTGCTCGAGTGGACGGGCGGGGTCTCGATCGCAGACCGGCTGAGAGCGGGAGAAGGCATACCGGCGGACGAGTTTCTGGCAAATGCGGCAGGGCTGGCCGAAGGGCTCGCGGCTCTCCACGCCGCCGACGTCATCCACGGGGAAATCGATCCGGCCGCGATCCACTTCTCCGCGTCCCATCCCGCAAAGCTCGGTGCGTTCGGCAGACCGACAGCGACCGATGACGCACCCGCGGACACCGCCGCGCTGGCGCGCACCCTCCGCGCCGCGGTCACCGGGATGCCGGACGCCGCCGTCCAACCTTCGCAGATCATCGACGGAGTGCCTGCGGCGGTCGACGACGCGCTCGAAGCCGCCACCGAGGGCACCATCGATGCCGCGGGTCTGGCCGCGCTGCTTCATGCCATCCCATCAGACCGAGCACACTCCGCCGGTCGAGGGTGGACCTGGGGTTGGACGGTGCCTGCGGTGATCCTGGTCATCGCCGCCGTCCTCGTTGCCGTCGTGGGGCTCGGAATCGAGTCCGACCCAGACAGTCCCTTCCTCTTCCCTGCCACCCCATCTCCCGCCCAGGCCCCCCCGGCGACGACGGGTCCAACGACCACGACGACGACCATCCCGGAACCCGCATCGCCCGTGCCTGCACCGTCAGATCCCGTCACGACCCTGTCGTACACGGCGTCGGTGTTCGATCCCCCACCGGGGGATGGCGCCGAACACGATGCCGAGCTGCCAAACCTCCTCGACGCCGCGCCCGCGACGTCGTGGCGCACCGAGCGGTACTTCAGTCCGCTGCGCAGGCTCAAGGACGGTGTCGGGATCGCGTTCGTCCTCGACGGTGATCCGACGGAGTTGGAGTTCACTGCGACACCCGGAACCCGGTACCGCATCCGCTGGTCCGCCGGGGGTGCCGAAGCGACGACGCAATGGGATGACGTCGCCTCGGGCTCCGTCCTCGGAGCACCTGTCGTCGTCGGTCTCCCACCGCGCGACGCCGGCACCTGGCTGCTGTGGCTCGTGGATCTCCCGGAGCAGGAGCCGGATGAGTTCTTCGCCGAGATCCACGACGTGGCCTTCCGGGGCTGAGTCCGTCCGCTTCGCCGGTTGAATGACAGCGGCTCCGGAGTGGGCGAGAATCACGTCCGTGACACATCGAGCCTCCGAGGACGTCGATCTCATCCGCCGGTTTCTCTCCGGCGACACCGACGCGTTCGACGAGATCATGCGTGCCCACGAGGACCGCGTCTTCGGCATCTGCCTCCGCATGCTCCGTCATCGCGACGAGGCCCTCGACGCCACCCAGGAGACCTTCCTCACGGTCTTCCGCAAAGCGGATCGCTATCGCGCGGAAGCCGCCTTCAGCACCTGGCTGTACCGGGTGGCGGTGAACACCTGCTACGACCTCTTGCGCAGGAAGAAGCGCCGTTCTGCGGAGCCGTTACCCGCAGGACACGACCCGGCAGACAGAGGGGCGGCCGATGAGCTGGCCTCCGTGGAGGTCCGCCCCGATATCGAAGACGCCCTCGCCGCGGTACAGCCCGAGTTCCGGGGTGCCGTCGTGCTCGTCGATCTCCAGGGTCTCGCGCTAGATACGGCAGCTGAGATCCTCGGGGTGCCGATCGGCACCGTGAAGTCGCGCGTCTACAGAGGGCGGAGGGCGCTCGCCGAGCATCTGGGGAACCTCCGCCCCTCCTCCGAGCATCAAAGAGACAACTGACATGCACGAACACGAACGAGACCTCATCATGGCCCTGGCCCAGGGTGAACTCGATGCCGAGGAGGCCGCCGCCGCCCGCATCGAGCTGACCGGATGTGCCGAGTGCTCCGCGGAGCTCGATCTTCAGCTTGCGGCGTTGGAAGCAATCGGCGCAGCTCCGCACGTCAGCCTGTCCGAGCTCGAGTCCGCGCGGCTGCACCGGAGCCTGCGGCAGAGCCTCGATCTCGTCGAACGGCCGGCGCCCGTCCCAAAGCGCCGGTTCAACCTCGTGGCGATGCTCGGCACGGCGGCTGCCGTCCTTCTCGTCGTCGTGCTCGCACTCCCTTCGCTCCAGAACCTGGGCGGTTCCTCCGACGACGCCACCACAGCGCTCTCCGCACCCGAGCCGACCGTCCAGGCCGACCGGGTCGCACCGGCAACGACGGCTGCCGCGGCGACGACCGCGGCACCGGCGACGGTCGCACCGCCCGTGGCAGGAGCGGCGGAAGACGACGCCGTCGTCGAGTCGGCTCCCCTGGAGGGCACGACTTCCGAGTTCACCGCTGGGAGCGATACGGCAGATGAGGTTCCCACCGCCCCGACGACCACGACGGTTCGGGCTGCGGGGCGGCGCGTGTTGGAGCTCGGCGGCGCGGGCGACGCAGAGCTCGAGAAACTACGCGACGCCTGGGTGGGTCAGGGCGGTGACGCCGATCTCACCGTGACCCTTCTGGAGCCGAGGTATGCGGCCGGTTTCGCCCCCACAGAGCCGTACGTCGCCTGCGGCGAAGCAGGGATCGGCGGCGTGCCGGGGGCCGATGACTACGTCCCACTCGGGATCGGGGCGTTCGAGGACGAGGAAGCGATCTTCCTCGGGTACCTCACCGAGCCCATCGAGGACGGCGTCGTCATCGCCCACTCCATCAGCACCTGCGACGAACTCGGGAGAGCGCCGTGAGGTAGCGGCGGCGGGAACCGGCTCCACTAACCTCTGCCGTCATGGAGGACTTCCCGGCGAAGATCGCCGACCTGCTCGAGACCTTCGCCGCACGAGCCCGATCGATGACCGTCGACCGGCTCCAGGGATGGGCCAAGTGGACGGCAGTCGGCGTCGTTCTGGCAACACTCGCCCTCCTGGTCGTGATCTTCCTCTTCGTCGGGGTGTTCCGCCTGCTCGGAGAGCTCATCGGGGTGACGGTCACCTACGCCGTGATCGGCGGATTATTCGTCATCGCCGGCATGTTGCTGTGGAGCAAGCGCAAACCGAAGATCGTCGAAGAGGACTGAAACCATGCCAGAGAAGGTCGTGATCATCGGATCGGGCCCCGCCGGTCTCACCGCTGCGATCTACGCGGCGCGTGCGGATCTCTCACCGTTCATGATCGAGGGATTCGAGCGAGGCGGCCAACTCATGCTCACCACGGACGTCGAGAACTACCCCGGCTTTCCCGACGGGATCATGGGCCCAGAGCTGATGGAGCAATTCCGCAAACAAGCAGAGCGATTCGGAACGCGGATCGCCTCATCCGATGTCACCTCTGTGGACTTCTCCACCCACCCCTTCCGCGTCGCCATCGGAGACGAGGTGCACGAGGCCGAGAGCGTGATCATCTCCACCGGAGCTTCTGCCCGTTGGCTGGGCGTGCCCGGTGAGGACCGGCTTCGGGGTCACGGCGTCTCGGCGTGCGCGACCTGCGACGGCTTCTTCTTCCGGGACCAGCATGTGGCCGTCGTCGGTGGTGGCGACTCGGCCATGGAGGAAGCGAGCTTCCTGACGAAGTTCGCTTCGAAAGTCACGATCATCCATCGCCGCGACGAGTTCCGGGCATCCAAGATCATGGTCGGGCGGGCCTTGGAGAACCCCAAGATCGACGTCATCTGGGACACGACGGTCGAGTCGATCGAGGGCGACGAGAAGGTCTCGTCGATCGGCCTCCTCAACCTCAAGACGCAAGAGCGTTCCGATCTCGCCGTCGACGGGGTGTTCATGGCCATCGGTCATAGCCCAACACGGGAGTGTTCGAGGGTCACCTCGAACTCGACGACGCCGGGTACATCGTCACGACACCCGGTGGGACCGCCACGTCCGTCGACGGCGTGTTTGC
>JBHHXA010000062.1:0-10078 GCA_046756805.1 Acidimicrobiia bacterium | reverse complement strand
GTCCTCCCCATCGAACAGCTCATCGCATGACCGATCTCGCGATCACCACCGTCGAGATCTCGACGCTCGACGCCGCACGACGAGCCGCGATCACTCACCGATCTCCCGTTCCGGATGCCGCGGTGCGGATCGCCGCGGCACGAATCGTGGATGCGGTCCGGCGGGGCGGAGATGCCTCGCTCCAGGAGGCGGGCCGTGAGTTCGGCGGAGGAAGCGAACGCCGCGGGCTTCGCATCGATCGCGACCGCTGCCGGCAAGCCTTGCGCGATCTCGACGACGGTCTGCGGTCCGCCCTCGAGACCGCGATGGCGCACATCATCAGATGCCACGAGGTGCAGCGACCGCGTGATCAGGTCGTGTCCGTCGTGCCCGGTGTGTTCGTCGAGAGGAAGTGGGCCCCGCTCGACAGCGTCGGCGTGTACGTGCCGGGAGGCAGAGCTCCGTACCCGTCCTCGCTTCTCATGGGAGTGGTCCCCGCCCTGATCGCGGGCGTCACCCGGGTCGCCGTGGCAACCCCCGCCGACGACGACGGTGAGATCTCCCCTGTGCTCCTCGCTGCCGCGGAACTCGCCGGAGTCGAAGAGATCTACGCGATGGGCGGAGCGCAGGCCGTCGCGGCGCTCGCCTACGGAACCGAGTCCGTCGCACGCGTCGCAAAAATCGTCGGGCCCGGCAACGCCTGGGTGACCGCCGCCAAGCTCGCAGTGGTCGGTGACGTGGCGATCGACCTGCCTGCGGGCCCCAGCGAGTCCCTGACCCTTGCGGACTCCTTCGCCGACCCGACGACCGTCGCTGCCGACATGCTCTGCCAGGCGGAGCACGGACCCGAGTCGCCGACGGTACTGGTCACGACCGACGCCGGCCTTGCTCGCAAGGTCGTCGACCTCATCGGCGAACTGCTTCCCGGCCTCGAGCGCAACGCCATCGTCACCGCCGCGCTCCGCGACGCGGGCCTGGTCGCCATCGCCCGTGACATGGACGAAGCCCTCGACTTCGTCAACGAATACGCCTCCGAGCACGTCGCAGTAGATACGCGGGATGCACCCACGATCGCGGCCCGGATCACGAACGCTGGATCCGTGTTCGTCGGCCGGTGGTCACCCCACTCCGCGGGCGACTACGCAACGGGAGGAAACCATGTCCTGCCAACGGGCGGGCTCGCCCGGTCCCACGGGCCCCTTTCCGTCGAGGACTTCGGGTCGTGGCGCCAGATCCACGAACTCACGTGCGAGGGCCTGGCCGAGCTCCAACCGACCATTGCTGCAATCGCAGGAGCCGAGGGGCTCTCTGCACACGATCTCGCCGTGCGAGTCCGTTTCGAGAATGCCGGACGATGACGATCCCGAGATACGAGTGGCAGCCCACGACCGCCGAGATCGCTGCCAGAGCCGGCATTGCACGCAATGAAGTGATCCGGTTCGACCACAACACTGCACCCTTCCCGCCGGAGTGGGCCGCCGAAGCGGCGGCCGTGTCTGCTCCGGGGCTCAACGAGTACCCGGGGGCGGACTATCGCCCGCTCCGGGAAGCCGCGGCGTCGCTCACCGGCCTCGAACCGGCACAGATCGTGCCCGGAGCCGGGATCGACGAGCTCATCCTCCTGTGCGGCCGGGCGTTCCTCGGTCCGGGGGAACGTGCAGCCGCTGCAACACCTACCTACCCGCTCTATCGGATCGCGACCGCACAGGCGGGCGCAACCCTGCGTGAGGTGGCCGCACACCCTCCAGCGTTTGCATTCCCGGAGGCCGGCATCACCTCGGTCGCCCGCCAGATCGACCTGCTCTGGCTGTGTCTCCCCAACAACCCGACGGGCACCACAGCCGAGTGGGCGCAGGTGGAGACGGCAGTCGCCGCCTGCGACGGCATCGTGGTGATCGATGCTGCGTACGCCGAGTTCACGGATGACGACTGGACCGAAGCCGTGCGGCGCTTCCAAAACGTCGTCGTGCTCCGCACGCTGTCCAAGGCGTTCGGTCTTGCGGGCGCCCGCGTCGGGTTCGCTATGGCACACCGTGCGTTGATCGACCGCATCGACTCCCTTCGCCCACCGGGATCGATCTCGTCGGTATCGGCCGATCTCGCCGTGCTGGCGCTGCAACGACCGGACCGGATGCGCCGGAACGTCACCGACCTCGTCGCTGCCCGCGATGACCTTGTGGAGAAGCTCTCCGGCTTTGGATGGGATCCCGTCCCCTCCGCCACGAACTTCCTGCTCCTGGAGGTGGGCTCCGCGGCCACCGACCTCGCTTCCAGGCTCATGGAGCGCGGATTCGTCGTCCGGACCTTCGACTACGCACCCCTGGAGGACTACCTCCGCATCACGGTCCGGACCCCATCCCAACACGACCGCCTCGTAGCCGAACTCGAGAGGATCCTCACGTGAACCGCACCGCGGACTTGTCCAGGAAGACCCTCGAGACGGAAGTCGCGATGACGCTCGACCTCGACGGCACAGGGCAGTCGCACGTCGCCACCGGCATCGGATTCTTCGACCATCTTCTGTCGAGCCTGGCGCACCACGGGATGTTCGACCTCTTGGTCGATACGAACGGTGACCTCGACGTGGACGATCACCACACGGTCGAAGACACGGCTCTGGTCCTCGGGAGGGCGTTCTCCGATGCGCTGGGCGATCGCACAGGGATCGCGAGGTTCGGCGACGCCGCGGTGCCCATGGACGAAGCTCTGGCGACGGTGGCAGTCGATGTGGGAGGCAGGCCGTTCGCCGTCGTAGACCTCAAGCTGCGCACCGAGCGCATCGGTGCCCTGAGCACCCAGATGATCGCTCACGCACTGGAAGCATTCGCAAGGACGGCCGGATGCACCGTCCACGTCACCGCTGGCGGCCGCAACGATCACCACGTCGCGGAAGCCGTGTTCAAGGCACTGGGGCGCGCGCTGCGCACCGCCGTCGCTCCGGACTCGCGACGCTCCGGCGTGATCTCGACGAAGGGCACAACGTGACGACGATCGCGGTGGTGGACCATGGCGCTGGCAACCTCGTCTCCATCAGCCAGGGCCTGCGGCGGGCAGGCACCGAGGTCTCGATCGCAACGACGCCCGAAGACCTCGCCGGCGCCGCTGGCCTCGTGCTACCCGGTGTGGGCACGACCGCTGCTGCGATGCGGCGCCTCCGGCGAGCAGGCCTCGTCGATGCCGTGCGCGACTTCCCGGGACCGGTCCTCGGCATCTGCATCGGGCTCCAGCTGCTCTTCGAGCGATCGGAGGAGAACGGGAACGAGCCGGGGCTCGGGTTGGTCGCGGGAACGGTGCGCAGGCTCGAGGCGGCGCCCCTCCTCCCCCACATCGGGTGGAACGACGTCGCCACCCGTCCCGACTCGCTCTTCGCCGGCCTCCCCGTTTCTCCCACGTTCTACTTCGTGCACAGTTTTGCGGCGGTGCCCGATGACGAGGTCGCGGTCATTGGCACCACGCGATACGGATCGCGGTTTGCGGCCGCGGTGCGACACCAGCGGTACGTGGGCGTCCAGTTCCATCCCGAGCGCTCGGGCGCGGCCGGATTGCGTCTTCTGGGCAACTTCGTCGCCTCGTGCCGGGGAGCAGACCGTGCTGCGTAAGCGCGTGATCCCGTGCCTCGACGTGACAGAGGGTCGCGTGGTCAAGGGCGTCCGCTTCGTCGACCTCGTCGACGAGGGCGACCCTGTCGCACTCGCCGCACGATACGTCGCCGAAGGTGCCGACGAGATCTGCTTCCTCGACATCGCAGCCTCGCCCGAAGGCAGGGCGACCATGCTCGACGTCGTGCGGCGCACCGCAGAGCACGTGTTCGTGCCGCTGACGGTAGGGGGCGGCGTCCGGACCGTCGCCGACATGCGTGCGGTGCTTCGGGCGGGCGCGGACAAGGTCACCGTCAACACCGCAGCCGTCGAGCGGCCCGGCCTCGTCTCAGAGTGCGCCGGAGCCTTCGGCTCGCAGTGCGTCGTGCTCGCCATCGACGCCAAGCGCAGGACGGCTGCTCCCGGCTGGGAGGTGTTCACGAACGGCGGGAGGACCGCGACCGGTCTCGACGCCGTGGCGTGGGCAGTCGCCGGTACCGAACTCGGTGCAGGAGAGATCCTGCTCACCTCGATGGACCGCGACGGAACCAAGAACGGCTACGACATCGATCTGCTCGAGGCGGTGCGGAAGGCGGTGACTGTGCCCGTCATTGCCTCGGGCGGAGCGGGCTCGATCGCCCACTGCGTGGCAGCTCTCGCCGCGGGACGTGCCGATGCCGTACTCGCCGCATCGATCTTTCATCGAAAGCAGATCGACATCGTCGATGTGAAGTTGGGACTCGCCGCGGCGGGGATTCCCGTCCGGCTGGAGACAGCGCCGTGACACCGCTCGCCGTCCACTTCGACCGCGACGGGCTGGCCCCCGCCATCGTCCAGGACGCGGCGACCCATGGGGTGCTCATGTTGGGGTACGTCAACGAGGAGAGCCTCCGGACCACGCGGGACACCGGGCTCGTGACGTTCTGGAGCAGGTCTCGCAACCGGTTGTGGCAGAAGGGCGAGACCTCGGGCAACACCCTGCGGTTCGTGGACCTCGCGCTCGATTGTGATGGTGATGCCGTGCTCATCCGCGCCCGGCCCGACGGACCGACGTGTCACACGGGAGCGCGTACCTGCTTCGAGGACGACGACGAGCAGCGCCAGGGTCTGGACTGGCTCGAAGCCCTCTGGGATGTCGTCGTCGATCGCAAGAGCCACCCCAGGCCCGACTCCTACACCACGTCGCTGCTCGAAGCCGGCGTCGACCTCGTGTCCCGAAAGGTGGCCGAGGAGGCGACCGAGGTCGTCATCGCCGCCAAGAACCACGCCACGGGAGGCGATCGGGACCGGGTCGTCTCAGAAGCCGCCGACCTCGTGTTCCACCTGTTCGTCCTGCTCGCCGAGCGCGGCGTCGAGGCAGGCGAGGTCGTCGCCACCCTCCGCGATCGCTCCGCCTGAGCACGATCCCCGGCTCCGCACCGGCATAGACTCGCCCTCGTGTTCCGGCTCACCCACGCGATAGCTGCCCTCACCTTCGTCGTCGCGGCATGCGGCTCCGGGGTCGATGCCGGCGCGATACCGGAGCTCCCTCCGGCGACGCCGGCGGACATGGAGGCGATCCTCGCTGCAGCCGATCGACCCGTCGTCCTCAATGTGTGGGCCTCGTGGTGCATCCCCTGCCGGTCCGAGGCCCCACTCCTCGACCGTGCCGCAGGCGAGTTCGGCGAGGAGGTGCGGTTCATCGGCATCAACGTGAGAGACGGACAGACCGGCGCCCGCGAGTTCATCGCGGAGTTCTTCCCTGATGCGGCGATCGAGCACTATCTCGATCGCCCGGGTGTCGTCCCCGGTGCGCTCGGAGGCAACAACGGCGTGCCGATCACGTTCTTCTTCGGCGAGGGTGGGGATCTCGTCGAGGTGCACTTCGGGATCATCGACGAGCGAACGCTTGCGCTCCAGATAGACGAGCTGCGCGCTCGCCACACCGGCTGACGTGGAGTTCACCCTGCTCACGGCTGCGGCAGTCGCGGCGGGCGCGACATGGGCCACCTTGCGCTGGGAGGCGCGCCGGGGCAACGCCGCGGACTGCACCAGGGACCTGTGGGATCTCGCGCTCACGTCCGCCGTCGTCGGCGTTGCCGTGGGGAGGCTCGCGGCCATGATCGGAGACGGAGTGAACCCTGCCGCCAATCTCGGTGACGTGATCATCGTCCGGGCCGGTGTCGCGACCGGTCCGGCAGCGATCGCGGCGCTCGCCTGGGTCGCCTGGTCGGCGCGCCGCGAGCTCGCGATCGTTGCCGATGGCATCGCAGCCGCCGCCCTCGCCGGGCGCGGCGCGGGGCACGGGAGCTGGCTGCTGCGCGCGGCCTGTCTCGGGTCTGCGAGCGACTTGCCGTGGGCGTATGCACAGCCCGGTTCGACGATCACGAGGCACCCCGTCGAGTTGTACGCGGCGATCTTGCTCGTCCTCTCCGCAGCGGCACTGGCGCGAGTCCGGATGCTCGGTCTGGCTGGAGGTGTCGCGGCAGGGGTGGCCCTGGCCGTCGCCGGGGCCGTCCGTTTGGGCACTGAACCCTTGCGACCTTCGCTCGGGGGCGGCCCCACTCTCTGGTATCTGGCCGCAATTGCGGTGGGAATCGGCGTCGTCGTCGCTTCGGTGCGGACCCGCAGTGGATCGAAGCCACCGGGCTGACGTCAGGTCCGCTTCCTGCGTAGCAACCTCCCGAGCGTCTCTTCCTCGGGAAGCATCTCACGCCCGCCGCGCTCGGATCCCGGTTCGCCGGTTTCAGCGTCGAGCGGTGTCTCGAGCGGCTCGACCCTCCTGCGTCTTGCGGGTCTGAGACGCTCCCGCCACACCTCGAAGTCCCCGCGGCCCACGGCGAGCCTGCGCAACGCCACGTCGGACAGAAACAGCACGAGGGCTGCTGCGGCCAGCCACGGCCACATCTCGATCTCTGCCGAACCGATAGCCGGTGCCCTCGCGTAGGCCCCGTCGGGAAGCGGATCGAGCCTGCCTCCGGTGAGGCCGGTGAGATCACCGACCAGCGCCGGATCGGGTGTACGGAACGCAAACTCGTCCGGGTAGCCGGCGATCGCTCCCGAGCTGCCGGAAGCCAACGTGCCCGTCGAGTCCTGGACCTGTACCGCGACCCAGTACGCGCCCTCCGCGGCAACCGGAGCCCGGCCCTCGAACCTGGCTTCGCTCGAGCGTTGCAGAGGGATCACAGACACGCTGCCGTCTTCGCTTCGCACGTGCGCCACCGCGGTGACGTCGAGCGGGACGGGGGCATCGAATCCGATCTCCAGGAATCCGCCGTCGAGCCTCACCTCCGGAGGCGTGTCGAGCCCCGGAGGCAGCACGTCGCCGATCACCCGTCCCCAGAACCCCGCATATCCCTCCCATCCGGTCCAGTCGACGGCCCAACGGGTCGTGGCGTCCGAAGTCCATGCCGAGACCCTTCCCAGCCCTCGCTGCCAGCTCGCGAGCAGCGGGTCGCCCGGCCCGAGTTCGAGCGCTACCTGGGCTGTGTCCTTAGGACGGGTCAGCACGTAGCCCCGCAAAGGGGGTGCGGTCGTCAGACCCGTAGTCACCTGCGATACGGCACCGACCGCAGGGATGAAGGCGCCTTCCGCGACCAGGGGTCTCGCCACTCGCAGCGTCTCCTCCACGAACACCTCAGGGATCGAGGCGAGGTCCCGCCCCGGATAGAACCGGCCCCCACCGAGGGCCGCGGTGCGACGCAGCGACTCGCCTGATCCCTCTCCGGTGCCCAGCACCGACAGGGTGATGCCCTCTGCGGCGATGTCCTGCGCCGCCTGCAACAGCCCAGGGTCGTCTCCCCAGCCGTCCGTGAACAGGACGATGTGCCGGATCTCCTCCGGCGCGTCGCGCAGCGCCTCGAGCGCCTGTTGCAGCGCGGGTGAGATCTCGGTGTCGCCGGCGGGCACGAGGCTGTTGAGAGCCTCCGCGACCACGCCGGCAGCCGGCTTCTCGCCGAGAGGGAGCGCCCATCTCGTGCCGGACGTGAACGCCAGCACACCGACCCGATCCGTCGTCTGGAGTGCGCTGATGGCGAGCCCGGCACCCGCCCGGGAGATGTCGGTCTTGTTGACGCCGCCCTGCTGCGAGATGTCATGCTCGCCCCCGCCGCAATGGCAGTCTGCCATCGACCCGCTCGTGTCGATGACGAGCACCTCCGCCACGGGTTGCCGGCGGATGAGGTCGTCGGGGTCCGAAGCGACCGGGAGCAGCTCCTCGAGAGCGGAAGCCTCGTAACCCCCGAGACCGTAGGCAGAGTCACCCCCGACGACGACCAGCCCCCGCCCCAGATCCTCCACGAACGAGGCGAGATCCGCTGCCGCCGCGTCACCGGGGTTGGGCATATTCACGAGCACGGCTGCGTCGTAGAGCAGCAGCTCGTCTGCACCGGGTACGGCGCGGAGCCGGTCGACCGTCATGCCACCGCTCTCGAGGGCGCGCTGGAGGTCTTCGCCGTCGTCAACGGTGCCCTCGACGACCGCGACATGCGGGGGCCCCAGCAGCTTCACGAGCACCTGAGCGGTGTCGTTCTCCGGCACCCTGTCGAAGTCGGTGTCGACCTCGACCTGGATCCGCATGGCTCCCGACCCGATCGCCGGAACCTCTGCGCTGAGGCGGTTCGACCCCGCCTCCAGCGCCACCGCGAGCTCCAGGGCGGCGTCCCCGGCACCGATGCGCACCACTCCCTCGCCGGCGATGCTCGACTGGATGTCCACCCTGATCGGGATCACGTCGCCTTCTCGCGCCGCCGTCGGTGCGTCGACTCTCGTGACGAGGGCATCGGCGGCCCGCCCTGCCTCCAGCCGGACCACATCTACGGCGATCCCGGCGTCCGACAGCTCCCGGGCGGCGGTGCGGGCGTCGCCCGCGGTCTCTGCGGCGTCGGTGAGCAGGATGATCCGTCGTGAGCCTTCCGTCGGGAGAACGGCGGCCGCACCCCGCAGCGCCGCCTCTATGTCCGAGCCGGAGGAGTCGATCACCGTGTGGACCTCGTCGAACGAGGGCCGGGCGGCGAGGGCCGCATCGAGGCGGAGATCGGCCCCGAACACCGCCACGGCGGTGGCGTCGCCTGCCGAACTCGAGGCGACGGCGGCGGTCACAAACGCATCCTGCGCCGCGGCCGCGTCGGCGGAGACGGACGACGACCGATCGAGGAGGAACAGCACGGACGTACGTGAGGAGGAGCGAACGACGAGCGGCTGCGCAAGTGCGATCACGATGAGGAGCACCCCGAAGACCCGGAACCAGATGGCGATCCGGTGCTGGCGAACGGACACGTTGCGTCTCCCGCGGCGGCCCACGGTCACGACCACTAACACCGCGGGGATCGCGACGAGAAGCCACCACGGGCTCGTGAACGTCACGCCGCGCTCCTTCGCACCGGCAGGGGCCGCCCGAACGCCACCCACCACTCGGTGAGCACCACGACGAGGAGCAGCGCAAGGACGAGCGGCGCCCAATCCCGGAGCACCGCGGCCTCGTCGAGAGTTGCCGCACCCTCGACCTCGGTCGCGATCTGCCGCGGCTCGCCCGGTGACTCCGCCGCAGCGAACTGGCGCGCCGCCGTGAACCCACCGCTCTCCGCACCGTCCGCGTCGTGGTATGTGACCCGGTACACACCCGGTGTCGCGGTGCGGCCGAACTGCACGACCCCGGGCGTCACCGCGACATCGCTCCCGTCCGGAAGCGTGACGACGACCGACCCGTCCCGTGGTGGAGCCAGGGCCAGCGAGGTTCCTGCGACGGCGGTCGCGGAAGTCGTAAGCCGGTTCCCTGCCAGGTAGTCGATGATCCGGGTCCCGAGGATCGGGAACGCAACCTGGACCGGCAGGTTGGACCGGACCAGGTCAAAGGTGAAGTAGACCGCCCGCTGACCGTCGACCTCGCCGAGCAACACGAGCGGCACGTCACCGGCCTGGAGCAATGGAAGCCAGCCCGGTGCCTCCACGATGTCTGCCTCGGCGATGGCCACAGACCCGAGGTCGAGGCCGTCGAGCAAGGGTTCACTCGGTCGCTGGTAGGTGATCACAGGGTTCTCGACTCTTCCGGTGACCGTGACCCCGTCCGGTGGAGTCCGGGGTGCGATGAGCCATGCCGGCCGATCGACGATGGCCGCGGATCCGCCGTCGAGGATCACGATCTCGGGCGGGCTACCGGTGGGTGCTGCGACACCCGGCAGCGCAGCGACGAGGCCCTCGAGAAACGCCGAGCCTTCGCCGGCAATCGTGACCGAGACCGAGCGCGAGCCTGCGAGCACCAGCGCCGAGGCGTCGTTGAGAGGATTGGCGTCCTCGTGGTCGACGAGCGCGGCCTCGACGACCTGGCCGGGACCGGCATCGATCGCAACGATCTCCGAGACGCGTTGCTGCGGATCGAGTTCGAGAACGACCGACCCGACCGCCAGGCCGTCCACGGACAGCTCGACGTCCACGACCGTCACCCTGCCCGACAGGTTCGCGACCTCCACGAACACGCGTGGGGGGCCCTCCCCCGGCACTCCCGTCCCGAAACCCGTGATGGCAACATCATCGCCCGTCCCTCC
>JBHHXA010000061.1:0-10144 GCA_046756805.1 Acidimicrobiia bacterium | reverse complement strand
TCGATCTCATGTGGCAGACCGACGAACTCCGCAGGGAGCGTCCCACTCCGATCGACGAGGCCAGGTCCGCGATCTACTACTTCGACGAGATCTTCCGCGAAGTGGCCGCGGATCTCTTCGACGAGCTTGCGCACCAGCTCGGTCGCCTCGGCGTCGAGGTGGAACCCTCGTCCCGGCCCCTGCACTTCGGGACGTGGGTGGGAGGCGACCGCGACGGCAATCCCAACGTGACGGCGGACGTGACCTTCGAGGTCCTCGAGATGCAACATGACCACGCGCTGCGCGGCCTCATCGCCGCGGTCGAGCAGCTCTCCGCCGAACTGTCGCCCTCGGAACGCATCGTCGCCATCACCGACGAGCTGGAAGCCTCGCTCGCCGCAGACGCCGCGATCCTGCCTTCGGTCCACGCCCGCTTCCGCTTGCTCAGCGCGGGGGAGGCATACCGCCAGAAGTGCGGGTACATCCACCAGCGGCTCATCAACACCCGCCGCCGCATCGCAGACGAGAGCCCACATCACCCTGGCCTCGCCTACGCCGATGCCGGTGAGTTGCTCGCGGATCTCGGCGTGATGAGACGCTCCCTCGCCGAGAATCGGGGTGAGCTCGTCGCCGAGGGTGCCGTGGCCCGACTCATGCGTCGTGTGGCTGCGTTCGGTTTCCGCCTGGCGACGATGGACATCAGGGAGCACGCCGCAAAGCATCACGCCGTGATCGCCTCGCTCTACGCACGGCTCGGCGAGCTCGAGAACTACCTCGATCTCGACGCGGCAGAGCGTGCCGCGGCGCTCGACGAGGAACTCGCGCAACGCCGCCCCCTCTCGCCGGTGACCGCCGTCCTCGAGGATGATGAGGCGCGGACGATGGACACGTTCCGTGCCATCGCACGAGCGCTGCAACGATTCGGCCCCGGGACGATCGAGTCGTACATCGTGTCTGAGACGCGGAGAGCGGACGACGTCCTGGCAGCGGTTGTGCTGGCGCGAGAAGCCGGTCTGGTCGACATTCAGGCCGGTGTCGCGGAGATCGGGTTCGTCCCCCTGTTCGAAACCATCGACGAAGTGCGCGCCGCCGGCCAGATCCTCGACCGATTGCTGTCCTGCGCTCCGTACCGCAGGGTCGTCGAGCTGCGCGGCGACCTTCAGGAGGTGATGCTCGGCTATTCGGATTCGAACAAGCACGGGGGCATCACGGCGTCACAGTGGGGCTTGTACCGGGCGTCGCGGGACTTGCGGGACGTCGCCGGTAGCCACGGTGTCGAGCTCCGCGTCTTCCACGGTCGGGGCGGCACGGTCGGCAGAGGTGGCGGACCGACCGGTGAGGCGATCCTGGCGCAGCCCTGGGACACCGTCGACGGGAGGATCAAGATCACGGAGCAAGGCGAGGTGGTGGCCGACAAGTACGGCCTGCCCTCTCTCGCCGCGGCCAACCTCGAGCTGGCGCTCGCAGCGACGCTCGAGGCAAGCGTGCTCCACCGGACGGCGCGCCAAGCCACCGAGGTGCTGGCGGGCTGGGATGAGACGATGGACATCGTCGCCGAGGAGGGATACCGGGCCTATCGGGAGCTGGTGGACGCCCCGGGACTCATCGAGTACTTCCGGTCGTCGACCCCGGTCGACGAACTGGCCGAGATGAACATCGGGTCCCGGCCGGCCAGACGCCCCGGTGGCGACCCGGGACTCGGCGGCCTGCGCGCCATCCCGTGGGTATTCGGATGGACCCAGTCCCGGCAGGTCGTACCCGGCTGGTTTGGCGTCGGTTCCGGGCTGGCCGCGGCACGCAGGCGAGACGCACACGCACGCATTACACACATGTACGCCGAGTGGCCCTTCTTCCGCACCTTCGTCTCCAACGTCGCAATGACGCTGGCAAAAACCGATCTCACGGTGGCCTCCCGCTACGTCTCAGCACTGGTACCCGAGCCGCTCCGTCGCCACTTCGAGACGATCCGAACCGAGTTCGAGCGAACCCGTTCGGAGATCCTCGAACTCACGGGAGAGGAGTCGCTCCTCGATCGCAACCCGACGCTGCAACGGACGCTCCGGATCCGCGACGTCTACATCGACCCGATCAGCTACCTCCAGGTCGCGCTGCTGGAACGCGTGCGCGCCGGCGAGGCCGATCCGGAGCTGCGGCGGGCGCTCCTGCTGAGCGTGAACGGTTTGGCCGCAGGCCTCCGCAACACGGGGTGAGCTCCCGGGTGGCGGGGATCCGACGATCTGCAGTTCCTAGGGCCCGTTCGGTGGATCTCGTCCTTCGTTCGTAGCATGGACCAGATGGACTCGACGCGGCCTCCTGAGGAGATTCGGGCGCACTACGAAGATGCAGTCGACGAGGACGTGCGGATCAGGCGTGGGCTCGCTGAGCTGGAACTGGTCCGGACCAAGGAGATTCTGCGCCGGCACCTGCCCGATCGGGCCCTGACGATCCTCGACGTCGGGGGCAGCACCGGTGTCCACGCCGAGTGGTTGCTGCAGGACGGCCACCGCGTGCACCTTGTCGAGCCGATCCGGTCGCACGTGGGGCGTTCGATGAAGAACCTCGCCAGATGGGAGAGATTCTCCGCCGAGGAGGGGGACGCCAGGGACCTCCGCCGGCGCGACGGGTCGTGCGACGTGGTCCTCCTATTGGGCCCGTTGTATCACCTGACGGATCGCCTCGATCGGCTGCTGGCATGGCGTGAGGCCCGGCGGGTCGTCAAGCCGGGTGGACTGGCGTTCGGAGCCGCGATCACCCGGTTTGCGTCGCCTTCGACGGCCTCGCCGGGGAACACCTCTTCGACGCTGAGTTCCGCTCGATCGTTGCTCGGGATCTCGAGACCGGCCGACACCGGAACCCTGGCGGCCGGTCGGGGTGGTTCACGACCGCGTACTTCCACCACCCCGATGAGCTCGACACCGAGGCCAGCGAGGCAGGGGGCTCGAGGTGAAAAGCCGTGGTCGGTGTCGAAGGGATGGCTGCGTGGCTGGGCCATCTCGAAGCGCAATGGGCTGATCCCGACGGCAGGCACGTCGTCATCGAAAGCGCCAGGGCTGTGGAGTCCGAGCCGTTCTTGAGAGGTCTCAGCGCCCACCTCCTCGTGGTCGCGCAACGTGCCGACAATGTGAGCTGACTCCAACCGCACCACAAGGCGTCAACCGGTTTCGAGCGTTGATGCAGCCATCCCACTACCGCCCGGCGAGGGCGGCAAGCCTCGCTCCGTCGATGCGGTCCCAAACCGGTCGGTCCACGCCGGGTGGAAGGTTGCCGCGGTCGATGAGGACGGCCCTCATCCCGGCCGCCTCGGCTGCCTCGACGCCGAGGACCGCGTCCTCGACGGCAATGCATGTCGCAGGATCGAGCCCCACCCTCGCTGCCGCGGCGAGGTAGAGATCGGGTGCGGGCTTCCCGGCCGTCACATCGTCCCCGGATACGGTCGCTGCGAAGTCCCCCGTCATCCCGGCGATCTCCAGCTTGCGATCGAGGTTACGCCGCGAGCTCGACGAGGCGACCGCCATGGTCACGCCCAGCTCAGCGAGCAGCGCCACTGCTGCGGCAGCGTCGGGGAACACGCGCAGGTCTGTCGCATACCTTCGGATGCGGCGCCCATCGACCGCCGTCGCGATGACGGACGCCGCAGGCAACGTCACGCGCGACGCGAAGTGGGCGACGGTGTCTTTCGTCGCCCTGCCGAGGCAAGCCGCGAAGTCGGCCGGGGTGGGGGTGTACCCGTACCCTGCGAGAACTTCCGTCCACGCCGCCTCGGACAGAGGTTCGCTGTCGACAAGGACACCGTCGCAGTCGAATACGACGGCGGTCACGTCTCGCCGATCCTGGTCGCGAGACGGCGGAGCACACCCCGGATCCGGGTCAGCGCAACGGCTCGGTACGGCGCGGCCGCCCATCGGTTCACATCGGCACGAAGCACGATCTCGACTCTGGTGGAGACGGCCAGGGGATCGGTGTGGACCCGAACCTCGAGCTCGCGACCCGACGCAGTCCTCGTCGAGCTCATCGAGCAGCGATAGCTCCGACCGGCGACCCATTGCACGAGCTGGTATCGAGTGGCCCGCCGCGGGTCGCTCTCCGGTCGCCGGGTGAGATAGAACGCATCGCCGACAGTGGGAAGCTCACGGGCCATCGAACCGGCCGCATGGAGCCCCGTCCACTCGCCGGCGCGAGCCGGGTCGGCGACGAGCGCCCACACCCGGGCCGGGTCGGCGCCGGGCAGATCGCGGCCGTCGAGGACGACGACACGAGGCATCGGCTACTCCGACGCCCGGGACCGAACCAGCTCGGAGACCTGCCGCGGGTCGGCCTTGCCCCGTGTCGCGCGCATCACCTGACCGACGAGGAACCCCAGCACCTTCTCGTCCCCGTCGCGGAGGCGGGCCAGCGCATCCGCGTGCTCCGCGAGCACCGCATCGACTGACTCCTCGATCGCAGCGCTGTCTGTGATTTGCACGAGATCCCGAGCCTCTGCCACCGCGGAAGGCGTCCCCTCGCCCGCCAGGACGCCACCGAGCACGTCCTTGGCGGCCGTGGCCGAGAGCTTGCCGGTGCCGACCATCTCAGACAGTTCGACAACGTGTTCCGGCGTGATCGCAGACGCGTCGAGCGTGGTCTCCTCGTTCCTCAAGTAGGCGATGACCTCACCCGTCAACCAGTTCCCCGCTCGACGGATATCGGCGCCTGCTGCGACGGCCGCATCGAAGAGGGCTCCGATTGCTGGTGTCACCACGAGGGTCGCTCCAACGCCGCGATCGACGCCGAGGGCCGCATAGCGCGCCCGTCGTTGTGCGGGCAGCTCGGGCAGGGCATCCCTCACTCGCTGCTGCCAGGCATCGTCGACGTGGAGCGGCACGAGGTCGGGCTCTTGGAAGTACCGGTAGTCCTCCGATTCCTCCTTGGATCTCATGCCGGTGGTCGCACCGCGCTCCTCGTTCCAGTGGCGGGTCTCCTGGATCACGGTGCCTCCGGACTCGACGACGTCGATCTGGCGCCCGATCTCGTGGCTGATCGCATCCTGGAGGGAGCGCAACGAGTTGACGTTCTTCACCTCGGTCCGCGTCCCCAATGCCGCATCACCGGCGCGGCGGACGGACACGTTGGCGTCGAACCGCATCGAGCCTTCCTCCAACCGGGCGTCGGATACGCCGAGCGTGCGGACGATCCGCTGCAGTTCCGCCCCGTACTCTCGTGCCTGCACCGGAGTCCTCATGGCCGGCTCGCTCACGACCTCGACGAGCGGCACGCCCGAGCGGTTGAAGTCGAGCAGAGAATGGGCTGCGTCGTGGATACGCCCGCCCTCGCCGACGTGGAGGCTCTTGCCGGTGTCCTCCTCCATGTGGACCCGCGTGATCCCCACCTCGATCTCATCCCCGTCGACGTCGAGGACGAGCCTCCCGTCGTGACACAGCGGTACGTCGTATTGAGAGATCTGGTAGTTCTTCGGCAGATCCGGATAGAAGTAGTTCTTGCGATGGAACAGCGAATGCTCGGCGATGCCGCAGTCCAGCGCGGCGCCGATCCTGAGGATCCCCTCGATCGCCTCCTCGTTCGGGACGGGGAGGGCGCCCGGCAGCCCGAGACACACGGGGCATGTGGTCGTGTTGGGCTCGGCGCCGAACATCACGGCGCAACCACAGAACATCTTCGATGCGGTCTGGAGCTCGACGTGGGTCTCTATCCCGATGACGGCTTCCCACTCGCTCACAGCGCCACCACCTCGGACACCGCGAGCCCGGGGCGAGCGGTAAAGCCGGCGAGCCGTTCCACCTCCGCCGCAACCTGAAAAAGGCGCTCCTCGCCGAGGGCGGGCGCCATCACCTGAAAGCCGATCGGGAGCCCCCCACCGTCGAGTGCAACCGGCACCGAGATCCCCGGGTCGCCCGAGAGATTGCTCGGGATCGTGCACACGTCCGAGTAGTACATCGCCAGCGGGTCGGCGGCTCGCTCACCGACCTCGAAGGCGGTCGTAGGACTGGTCGGCGACACGAGCACGTCAACCTTCTCGTACGCCGTCGCGAAGTCCCTACGGATCAGCGTCCGTACCTTTTGCGCCTGCCCGTAGAAGGCGTCGTAATACCCCGCGGAGAGTGCATAGGTGCCGAGGAGGACGCGACGAATCACCTCCGGGCCGAATCCCTCCGCCCGGGATCGCGCCATCATCTCCTCGGTTGTGGCGCCGTCCACACGCAGCCCGTAGCGCACTCCGTCGAAACGAGCCAGGTTGGCCGAGCACTCCGCCGGTGCGATGAGGTAGTAGGCGGGGAGCCCGTAGAGGGTCGATGGCAGCGACACGTCGGTGACGTGCGCACCGGCGTCGGCGAGCCGATCCAGCATCGTCTTGGTGGCCGCCGCGACCTCCGGGCTGATCCCCTCGGTGCTCAGCTCCCTGACGACGCCGATCCTCAGGCCGGCGACGCCGGTCTCCAGGGAGCCGGCGAAGTCGGGGACATCCCCCCGGTAGCTCGTCGCGTCGTGCAGGTCGAAACCCGCGATGGCGGACAGCAGCATCGCCGCATCGGCCACGGATCGGGATAGCGGCCCGATCTGATCGAGCGACGAGGCAAACGCCACGAGCCCGTATCTGCTGACGAGGCCGTACGTCGGCTTCATCCCGACGACGCCACACAGCGAAGCCGGCTGCCGGATCGAGCCACCGGTGTCCGAGCCGAGAGCGAGGGTCGCCGCACCGGCTGCCACCGCAGCGGCGGAGCCTCCCGAGGAGCCGCCCGGCACCCGGTCGGTGTCCCAGGGGTTCCGTGTCGGTCCGTAGGCGGAGTTCTCGGTGGACGAGCCCATGGCGAACTCGTCGAGGTTGGTCTTGCCGAGGATCACCGCACCACCGGCACGCAGCCTCTCGACCACCGTTGCGTCGTAGGGCGGCACGTACCCGTCGAGGATCTGCGACGAGCACGTCGTGGCGAGGCCTCTCGTGCACATGTTGTCCTTGAGCGCGATCGGGATGCCGTGGAGCGGGCCGCGATCTTCGCCCGCAGCGAGCGCGGCGTCCGCATCTCTCGCTGCCTGCTGCGCACCTTCGCGATCGATCTCGAGGTAGGCGTGGAGGTGGGCCTCCGTGAAGGCGGCCCGGCGCAGGACGTCCTCGAGGAGATCGACCGCGGTGGCGTCTCCGGACCGGATGGTCGTCGCGGCTTCGGCCGCGGTGAGGCCGGCGAGGTCCGTCACGAGCCGTCTTCAGTTTCTTCGAGGATGCGGGGCACCCGGAAGTAGACGTCCTCGGCTTCCGGAGCCGCGGCGAGGATCTCGTCGCGAGGCAGCGACGGCGAGACTTCGTCGGCCCTGAAGGCATTGGTCGCTGCCAGCGGGTGCGAGGTAGGCGGCACGTCTTCGGTGGGCAGAGCCTGCACCCGTTCCGCGGCCTCGAGGATCACTTCAAGCTGGGCGCCGTACACGGCGAGCTCTTCTTCGCCGAGGGCGATCCGGGCCAGGCGCGCGACCTTGGAGATATCGATATCGACGGGCATCGGCGGAATGGTAACGGAGCCCAGACCGGCGTCCGCTGCAACGGGATGCTCGCTGATGGCCGCCGCACTAGGCTCGCCCGCCGGCGATGGGGCTCGCCGTGAACCGCCTGCCCGGCTGATGGCTCCTGTCCTCAGGCATCGGAGCCGGCCGTGCGCTACGAGCAACCCACATCTTCACACCAGCCCAACCTGCAGTTGCTCGGCGTAATCGCAGGCGGTCTCCTGGGAGCCGCGGTTCGCGTCGTCGTAGCGTCGGCCGCCGGCCGCTCACCTGCCGAGTTCCCGTGGGCCACGCTCACCGTCAATCTCTCCGGCGCCTTCCTGCTTGGAGCCTTCCTCGCTCGCTGGCGGAGAGCGGCCACGGCGCCGTGGGCCGTCCGCTTCTGGGCCATCGGCGCCCTGGGGGCGATGACGACGTTCTCTGCGTTCAGTCTGGAAGTCGTCCAGCTACTCGAAGCCGGCCGGGGATGGGCGGCCGCGATCTATGTCGTCGCATCTACGGCGGGAGGTCTGCTCGCGGCGCTTGGTGGGGACACACTGGGACGGGTGCGATGATCGAAGTCGTTGCGATCTTCGCCGGCGCCGTGGGGGCCGCGGTCCGCTACGGCGTCGCCGGCTGGATGCAACGACGCGTCGGCGGGCTCTTCCCCACGGGGACGGCCACCGTGAATCTGGCCGGTGCGCTGGCCGTCGGCATCGTGGCAGGTCTGGCGACACCGGGCTCGTTCGCTCTCGGAGTAGGCGCAGGCTTTCTGGGCGGATTCACCACATTCTCGACGTGGATGCACGAAACCACGGCTCTCGGCGCCGTCCGCGGGCATCGCCGCCTCGCGCTCGTGAACGTGTTGCTCGTCCTTGCCGCAGGCATTGCCCTCGCCGCACTCGGCTACCAGCTGGCAGACTGAGCACGAGATGGAGACATCCTCAGATCATCGTCTATTGCGGATCTTCGTCGGCGAGTCCGACACACACGAAGGGCGGCCGCTTCATCTCGCCATCATCGAGACGCTGCGCGGCGACGGTCTCGCCGGCGCCACCGCATTGCGCGGGATCGAAGGCTTCGGCGCATCGAGCCGTCTCCATACGGCACACATCCTCCGGCTGTCAGACGACCTCCCGATCGTCATCGAGTGCGTCGACACCGCCGTGGCGATCGAGCGGATCCTCCCCGTCATCGAGGCCATGGTCGGCGACGGTCTGGTCACCCTGGAGCGGGTCGAAGTTCGGATGTATCGGGCGGGTTCCGGTGAGGCCGATCCACCCGGCTGAAGCCGTGCCCCCTGTTCCGAGAGACCGCCGGTTGCGGGTCAGAGGTGTCGCTCCGGCTGTGCAGAGGATCTCCAGATAGGCGTAGAGATGCGACTCCGTGAACGCGGCCCGGCGGAGAACATCGTCAAGCAGCTCTACGGCGGTGACCTCCCCGGTCCTGATGGCCGCCGCGGCGTCGCCGGCCGTGAGATCGGTGAGGTCGGTCACGACTCACCCTGGCCGAGGATGCGGAGCACCGAAAGTAGACACCCTCGGCCGCCGGTGCCGCTGCGAGGAATCTTCGTCCGATCGAGCGAAGGTTCGACCTCGCCGGCTCCGAGGGCGGACACAGAGCCCGCTCAGCTGGCAGTCGCGTACCGCCAACTCACAGGGCGGGATCCCGTCACGGCTGCCCACCGCCGGGCCACGACGCTGCCGACCGCTGGTTCGTACGCTCAGGGCCGGAACCGGGCTTCCGGACTGAAGTCCTCGACTGGTCCATCGGGCGAGAGCCTGGAGGCATCTGTGACGGGCGAGACGGAGCCCGTCACGAAACGGTAGGCCGCGGCGAGCTGGTCGGGTCGGCTGTCGGGAATCGTGAGCAGTCGGCGGATCGCTCGGCTTGTCCCGTCGGCGTTGGGGGTGGTCCAGGTGACGGTGACATCGTGGTCGATGAGTGCCCACACCATCACCTCGGCCAGGTGCTCGGCTCCGCGGTGCTCCCAGGCCTCGTCGTGGTCGTTCCAGGCGGTGAGTCCGCGATGCGCCATGAACGCAACCCGGTCGGCGTCGGTGAGGTTGTCGTAGTCCCAGGCGTGGGCCAGCTCATGCAGCATGGTGTTCTTGTCCAGACGGCACATGTGGAGGCTGCGCGAGGACATGTAGTAGAGGCCAACCCTGCCTCGACACGCCACCGAGTCGGGATGGAAGAACACGTCAACCGCGGGAAAAGCGAGTCCGGCGGTCTCGAACCTGGACTGTGCCCAGTCGATGAGCTGCTGCTGGGCTTGGGTGAGGGGTTCCGAAGCGACGGTGCGCGCTGTCGCGACTGCCGCACCGAGGAGCACCGACAGCATGAAGGCTGCCACCGCCAGGCCCATCCGCTTGATGAGGTTCCGTGCCATGCAGGCACGGTCCGAGAGGGCGGTTCACGGTCATCCGGGAGGCGGCAAGAGACCGGTAAGAGCAGGTTGGAACTCCGATGAGGTCCGGTTGAACCCGGCGCACCAGGTCGGGTGAGTTGAGGACGAGTACGTGGAGCGGAGCTTCGAGTGTCCAACGTCGCCACGGCGATCTCCGACGGCACGGTCCGTTCGTGGGGCCCAACTGCGGGCGAGGAGCTACTTCGGCTCGAAGACGACTAGGCCGTATTGCCCACGTTTCGACCGGACGGTTTAGGTGGGTTGGATGATGTCATTGGGGTTCCA
>JBHHXA010000060.1:0-10181 GCA_046756805.1 Acidimicrobiia bacterium | reverse complement strand
GCCTCCGCTCAGACGAACGCTGAGGCGAAGATCAGGCTCACGATCGTCATCACCTTGATCACGATGTTCATCGCGGGCCCTGCCGTGTCCTTGAAGGGATCGCCGATCGTGTCTCCCACGACGGCGGCCTTGTGAGCCTCGGAGCCCTTGCCACCGAAGGCACCGCCCTCGATGAACTTCTTTGCGTTGTCCCATGCCCCGCCGGCGTTCGCCATGAAGATGGCCAGCAGGAACCCGG
This sequence comes from Acidimicrobiia bacterium, assembly GCA_046756805.1. GTDB lineage: Bacteria > Actinomycetota > Acidimicrobiia > Spongiisociales > UBA5794 > CAMYMC01. The sequence goes on along the minus strand of JBHHXA010000060.1, from coordinate 9,943 downwards.
AGACGAGGGCTCCCGCCAGGAGACCGCCGAGGGCCCGCACCGAGATGAACCCGACCACGAGGGGCAGCGCCACTGCGAGCGCGCCGGGGATGAGCATCTCCCGCAACGCCGACGCGGTCGAGATGTCGACCGCCCGCGCCGAGTCCGGCAGGACGCCTTCCTTGCCCTCGAGCAGCCCCGGGATCTCCCGGAACTGGCGGCGCACCTCCTCGATCATCTGGTTGGCGGCCCTGCCCACTGCCTGAATCGTCAGCGCCGCGAACAGGAACGGGAACATCGCCCCGAGGAAGAGACCCACCGTTACGGGGATGTCGAGGATGTCGAGCGTCGCCAGCTCGCCTCCCGCTGCGACCACGGCCTCGCGGAAGGTGAAGAAGAGCGCCAGAGCCGTAACCGCCGCGGAGGCGATGGCAAAGCCCTTGGCAACGGCAGCAGTGGTGTTGCCGAGCGAATCGAGCGCATCCGTCGCCTCGCGAACCTCAGGCGGCAAGTGCGCCATCTCGGCGATGCCCCCTGCGTTGTCTGCGATCGGGCCGTACGCATCGACCGACACGGTGATACCGAGGGTCGAGAGGACCCCGATCGCTGCGATGGCGATGCCGTAGATACCGCCACCGCCGAACGCCAGCTCGCCACCCCAGAAGGCTCCGAGCATCCCGAACGCCACGACCACGACCGAGAATGCCGCGGACCGCATGCCTTCGCTGATCCCCGACAGCGCCACGGTGGCGGGACCGGTCTGTGCCTGCCGTGCGATCTCCTTCACGACCCGGAAGTGGTCGCTCGTGAAGATCTCCGATATCTGGCCGATCAGCCAGCCGACGGCCAGGCCGATGACGACGGCGACGACTAGGCCCCACAGGTTGTCGACGTCGCCGATGCCGCTGAACAAGGCCGGTGTCAGGGCAACGGTGCCCACCACAGTCACGCCCATTGCCACCCAGGTGCCCCGGTGCAGGGCGCCGCTGAGGCTCTTTCCGCCCGGCTTGACGAAGAAGGAGCCGATGATCGAGCCGCCCATCCCGAGGGTGGCGATCATGAGGGGGAACAGCAATGCCTCCTCCGCGAATCCACGGCCTGCGAAGGCAAACGAGGCGAACACGATCGGCGCGACGAGCGAACCGACATACGACTCGAAAAGGTCGGCACCCATCCCGGCGACGTCACCGACGTTGTCGCCAACGTTGTCCGCGATGACGGCTGGGTTCCGAGGGTCGTCCTCTGGGATCCCTGCCTCTACCTTGCCCACGAGATCTGCACCGACGTCGGCCGCCTTGGTGTAGATGCCGCCGCCGACACGGGAGAAGAGGGCGATCGAGGAGCCACCGAGGCCGATGGCGGTGATGATCTGGAAGGCGTTCTCGTCCTCGAGCAGCTCGACGAACACGAGATAGCCGAGCGCGAGACCGAGCAGCCCGAGACCGGCGACGGTGAAGCCCATGACGGCGCCGCCTCGGAATGCGAGCGGAAGCGCCCGATCGACGCCACCAACCCGCGCTGCCTCAGCAGTTCGTGCGTTGGCGGCCGTCGCGATCCGCATGCCGATGAAGCCGGCGAGTGCGGAGAGCACGGCGCCGAACACGTAGGCTATCGCCCCCCAGGGCCGGCCCCACTCGAGGAAGATCAGGATAAGCGCCGCCAGGATGACGACGAAGACCGCAACTGCGGTGTATTCGCGGCGGATAAACGCCATCGCGCCCTCGCGGATCGATCCCATGAGCTGTCGCATCCGGTCGTTCCCCGGATCCGCAGCGTTGACCTCGCGGGCAAAGAAACCGGCGAGCAACAGGGCGGCGATCGCGGCAACGATGGCGAGATACAGCCAGATCAAGGGATCCACTGGTCTCTCCCCAAGGTATGTGCGTCGTGTAGAACCGACGGGATTCTAGACACGGCCCACCGGGGTCCCCTTGCCCCGGCCGCGATGGCCTCAGTCGGGACGGGACCTACGCACCAGGGTGAGCAACGCGGCCGCGAAGAGACCGGTACCGAGCACATAGGCGCACGGTTCGCCGTCCTCGTCGAGCCCTCTGCCGGGATCGACGACGACGAGCGACGTCACCTCGAGGTACGACTCTCCTCCTCGCACCGGGTCGTGATGCATCCAGGTGCCAGTGGCGGTCACCTGGGGGCCGAGACGGCGGTAGCCCCCGGGACGCTCCAGTTCCACCATGACGTCGGCCGGTACGTGCAATCCGATCCCGACATTGGAACCCTCGAGGTCACCTCCTTCGACGAGGGGGGCGCCGGCGTACGCATCGTCGTTGAGCTGGACCCACACCGACCCGTCGGACCGCACGCCGTAGTCCCCGATGAGCTCGCCTTCGACGGTCACCTCGAAGCCGGTGAGGTCGGCGCTCAGCTCGAGGAGCTCGCTCACCTCGATGGTCTCCTGGGCCCCCGCGGGGCCTGCGGGGAGCACGACGAGGAACGAGACGGCGACAACGGAACGGATGCTCATCGTCCCCTCACCCATGCCACGAAGAACCCGATGAGCGAAAAGACCGCCACGAACTCGAGACGTCCCGCCCACATCTGGAACATGTAGGTGAGCTCGAGCAGGATCGGCATCCCGGGGTCGGTCACGCCGACGGAGAGTCCGACGGAGGCACCGGCGCTCACGGACTCGAAGAGGGCACGATCCAGCGGAACGCCGTATGCGAGACCAACGCCTGCGCCGAGCAGGAACAGAGCCACAAACAAGAGCGAGATCGTCATCACGGCCTGCGTCAGCTCCGGCGTGACGCGCTTCTTTCCGGACTGGACGTAGCTCGAGTTGACCACAGCGCCCTCGGGAAGGAGCACTTGCTTCACCTGGTTCGAGATCGCCTTCACGGTGAGCCCGACCCGCAGCGCCTTGACCCCGCCCGACGTGGACGAACCCATTCCGCCCAGAGCCATGGCGAGGGCGACGCCTCCGAACGCAAGACCGCCCCACGTCGCGAGCTCCACGGTTGGGACGGTGGAGAACCCGGTGCCGGTATGCGCCGAAAGGACCTGGAAAAGGCCTTGCCGCGTCAGCCCACGCACCGACGAGTAGACGCCGGTGGCGGCCAGACCCACGAGGGTGAGCGTGAGCGTGATCCCGAGCGTGGTGAGGATCGTCCTGGTCTCGAGGTTGGCGAGGACGGCCTTGCCGCGGCGTCGCCACAGCGCGTAGTGCACACCGAACGACATCGCACCGGCCACCATGAGCGAAGCCGTCACCGCCTCGAACAGCCCGGAGTGGTAGTACCCGAGGCTCGTGCTCTGCGGTGCGAAACCACCCGTGTCGAAGCCTGCGAAGAAGATCGTGATGCCGTGGAACAGCGAACGCCAGACGCCGAAGCCCAGCACGACTGATGCCACGATGCTGAGCGCCGCGACGCCGACGACGAGGTGCGCCAGGGCAACTGCCCAGATGAACCGCGCCGTTGAGGTCACCGAGGGGAAGATGCGCTCGTCGCGGGCCTCTCCGTAGTACAGCGTGAGACCGCCACCCGCGGCGAACAGGGACAACGCGGCGATGATGATGCCTTGCCCGCCCAAGAAGTGGAGCAGGTGGCGCCAGAAGTTGAGCGAGGACGCGAGATGATCTAGGTCCTGCACCAGGGCGAGGCCGGTCGTGGACAGCCCGGACAGCGCGTCGAACCAGGCGTCGAGCGGGTTGGCGAAGTGGCCGGAGAGGACGAACGGGATCGAACCGAAGAGAGGGACGATCAGCCACGTGAGCGCCACGACCACCATGCCGTGGCTCCACTCGAGGCTCGACGAGGGCGGTCTCAGCCGCACCAGCGCCGCACCGACCACAGCGAACGCGCCCACCATGACGAGAAACGACCCCAGGGGATGGAACTCGCCCGCGACGGCGGCCCAGACCGTGGGCACCAGGCCCGCGACGGCCACCACGAGGAAGATCCTGCCCAACGAGAAGCCGATGAGACGAAAGTCGTCCGACGAAGGGCGGATCAGCACGTCACACCAGAGCCATGATCACCGCGCTGAGCAGCAGCGCCACGACGACGAGGGATGCGACGAAGGCGGCCTCGACGCCGAACGTGAAGATGCTGCCCAGCAAGCTGGCGCGCCTGCCCTCGCTTGCGGGGACCTCATCCATCGTCGGCGCCCGGCGGGTCGAACGCATCGCAGAAGGCCTGCTCGCACTCGACGTCCGTGACGGCCAGCACCCGATCGCCGGGGGCGAGGACGGTGTCGGCATTCGGCACCGAGACGCTTCCATCCCTCGTCACGGACACGAGGATCGAAGGGGTGGGCAGGTCCAGCTCGGCGAGCCTCGTCGTGGGGAAGCCTTCGGGCACGACCCGCTCCACGAGGCTGATCTGACCCTCCCCGAGCAGGGCCACCCTGCTCAGATCCGGGATCTCGATCTCGCGTGAGATCACTTGCGCCATGAGCCTCGTCACACCGACCACGGGAACATCGAGCGCCTCGAAGGTGGGCCGGTTGCGGGGATCGTTGAGCCTCGCGATGACGTTCGCCGCCCCCTTCGTCCTGCCGAGTTGACAGGCGACGAGATTCACCTCGTCGTGGCCCGTCACGCCGAGCACCCAGTCGGCGCGGCCGACGTCCGCAGCCTCGAGCAGCCGGACGTCCGTGCCGTCACCCGAGAAGACGACGAGGTCGTGCGCATCGCTCAGCTCTGCGACGCGGCGCTCATCGGGCTCGATGACGGTGACGAGGTGGCCCGCGTCGCGGAGCTCCCGGGCCAGGTAGGAACCCACCTTGCCCCCGCCGACGAGCACGAGCCGCATCACTTGCTCCCTGCGACGTAGCGCCGCACCTTGCTCCGAGCGCCTGACTTCGAGGCCGCAACGACGAGATCGCCCTCTCGGAGCGTGAAGTCGTCCCGGGGCACATGCGTGTGGGAGCCACGACGCACCGCCGCGACTCGAAGAGCGTCCTTCACCTCGAAGTCCGCCACGGTGAGATCCTCTGCATCGGGTCCCAGCGTCATTTCGATGATCTCCACATCTCCGCCGGAGAACGTCACGTGGTAGTGGAACTCGACGTCGACGATCTCCTCGAGGATCACCTTGGAGATGAGCTTCGAGCCTGCGACGTACTCGACACCGAGCGTCCGGTAGGAGTCGGCACGAGCCGGGTCGTGGAGCCTGGCGATGGTCTTGGGAACGTCGAAGACCTCCTTCACCAACTCCACGGCCATGAGGTTGGCGTTGTCGGAGTCCGTGGCGGCGACGAAGGCATCAGCAAGCTGGATGCTGGCCTCGCGCAACACGGCGGTGTCGTACGCCTTCCCGAAGTGCGTCGTGCCGTTGAACGTGGTCCCGAGGGCGGAAAAGGCTCGCTCGTCCTGGTCGATCACGGACACATCGTGTCTGGCCTCGGCCAAGGAGAGGGCAAGGTCACTACCTACCCGCCCGCATCCGGCGATCACGATCCGCACTGGGCCCCTTCCAGGTGAGCGCCCGCAGCTTATCCGGGAGCCGTCGTGGCGGCGCAGACCCGGGACGGCATCACTTCCGCCACAGCTCCCGCGTCAGAAGGAGGATCACCGGGAAGATCTCGAGCCGGCCGGCGATCATCAGGAACGAGAGAAGCCACTTCCCCGGCGCCGGCACGAGCAGGTAGTTCGAGGTCGGACCAACCGAGTCGAGGCCCGGACCGAAGTTTCCCAGCGTCGACGCCACCGCGGATACCGAGGTGACGAGGCTGGTGCCGTGACCTGTGGCGTCGGAGATGATGGCAAGCGCCAGGGTGCCCGTCATGAAGAGGAACATGTAGAGGAGGAAGAACGACTGAACCGACTCCACGATGGCGTCGCTCACCGACTCCTTGCCGAAACGGGTCAGGAACACCCCTTTGGGATGGATCACCCGGCGCAGATCCGCCCGTGACGCCTGATAGAGCACGCCCAGCCGGTACGGCTTCACCGCACCCCCCGTCGAACCGGCCATGCCGCCCACGAACATCAACCCGAGGACCAGCACCTGGAGGGCGGGCACCCACGCACCGAAGTCTGCGGTGGCGTACCCGGTCGTGGTCACGATGGACACGGTTGTGAAGATCGAGTCCTTGACGATCGTGCCCAGGTCGTCGCCCCACAGACCGATGAGCATGACGACCGACGCCACTGCCAGGATGCCCATGTAGAGACGAAACTCGGCGTGACGCAGGTATTCGACCGGTCTTCGCAACGCCCGGAAGTGGAGCGCAAACGAGGCACCGGCCAGGATCATGAAGAAGATCACGACCCATTGCGCATATGCCGAGAACGCACCGAGCGAGCCGGCAGATGTGCTGAAGCCTCCCGTCGACATGGTCGTGAGCGTGTGGGCCATCGCTTCGAACAGCGACATGTCCCCCGCCCACAGGAGCGCGGCTTCGACACCCGTCAGACCCAGGTAGACGAGCCACAGACGCTTCGCCGTCTCGCGAAAGCGCGGCGTGAGGCGGTCCGGCATCGGACCCGGCGACTCCGCTCTGGCGAGCTCCACACCGCCGACGCCGAGCAACGGCAAGATCGCGATCGACAGGACGATGATCCCCATCCCACCCATCCATTGGGTGAGCGCTCGCCAGATGAGCACGCCGTGAGAGAGCACGGCCGGGTCCGGCACCACCGAAGCGCCGGTGGTGGTGAATCCGGAAGCCGTCTCGAAGAAGGCATCGGTGACGTTGCCGACCGATCCGGTGAGGAGATACGGCAGCATCCCGAACGCCGACATCGCGAACCACGACAGGCCAACGGCCGCGAAGCCTTCGCGCGGGGTGAGCTCCCCCGGCCTCCCGAACGCTCTCGAAGCACCGAAACCGGCTGCTGCAGTGACGAAGGCGGCCAGCGCGAACCACCCGGCATGCTCCCACTCCCGATAGATGAGCGAGGTGACGAGGGGAACGAGCATCGCGGCGCCGGTCGCCGCGACGACCACCCCGACCACGTGGAAGGCATGCCTGCGTTCCATCAGCTCGCCGCCCCCCGGGCCGGCCAGGGATGAGCCCCGATCGGCATCAGTCGGACAGCTTCTCGACCGCAGACCTGCCGGAGGGAAGGGCGATCACGATGAGCCGGTCCCCCACCTGGACCACGGTGTCGCCTCGAGGCACGAAGGCGGCGCTCCCCCTGATAATGCCCCCGATGATGACCGATCTGGGCAGGTTGAGGTCCGCCAGGGTCCTGCCCATCGCCGACGATGTCTCACCGACCTGAAGCTCGATCGCCTCGGCTTCGCTGTCCTGGAACGTCGTGACGGAGTGAATGTGGCCTTTGCGCACGAACCTGAGGATCTCGCTGGCCGCGGTGAGCCTGCTGCTCACCCCACCGTCGATACCGACACCGGGGAGCATCTTCACCAGGTCGACGCGGTGGAATCGGGCCACGGTCATCCCTGCCCCGAGTGCCTTTCCGACGAGACAACCGAGGATGTTGACTTCGTCCCAGCCGGTGAGCGCCAGGACGGCATCCGCCTTGCCGACGCCCTCCGACCGCAGCAGCCGGGCGTCGGTGGGATCACCGAGGACGCAGATGACGTCGGGCATCTCCTCGGCGATCGTCCGGATCCGGTCCGCGTCCTGATCGATGAGCACGGTGTGGACGCCCTCGGCGACCATCTTGCGCGCGGTGAGCTTTGCCAGTCGCGTCGCCCCGAGGATGACGACGCTTCTCGCAGGCTGATCTGTCCACCCGAGCAGCTCGAATGCCTCTGAGGCCTTCTCCGTCTCGGCCATGATGAGGACGTGGTCACCCGACTGGAGCTGGGTCGAGCCTCGGCCCACGAGCGTGGCTCCGTTGCGGATGATCGCAACCACCACCCACGTCCACCCCGTCACCCTGTCCTTCAGTTCGCTCAGCGAGAGTCCCGTGACGGGCGCCTCGTCGGAGATGTAGCCGCCGATGAGATCGAGCCTGCCGTCCGCGAACTCGATGACCTCGGACACCCCTCCCTGGCGCACGAGGAGGACCAGCTCCGCTGCGGTGGTCTCTCCGGGGTCGATGAGGAGGTCCACGCCGAGTGCATCGGCTTCGTCGAGCAGCTGAGGATCCTCGACCCTGGCGACGCGGCGCGGCACGCCGAACCGGGCCCCGGCGTGTGCTGCCAGGACGTTCACGGCATCGGACGAGGTGACCGCGATGAGAAGATCTGCGCGCTTCAGCCCCGCCTCCTCGAGCACCGAGGGACTGGCGCCGTTGCCGTGGATCACGAGGCAGTCGATGGCACCCTGCACCTCGGTCGCACGTGAGCCGTCGGACTCGACGACCACGACGTCCTGGCCTTCGGAGGACAACCGCTCGGCGAGGTACGACCCCACGGCGCCCGCCCCGATGATGACTATTCGCATCTCTGCACCAACACGGCTCGGGAAGTGGCGCAGCGGACGTTAGTCCCGCAGCGGACGGGCCCGGCTTCACCAAACCATGCACCGCACCTGCTCCAGGTAGCATCTTGCGCCGTGCTCCGCACTCGCTTCCCTGTTCTCGTCGTAACACTGTCGCTCGTCGCGGCGGCGTGCACGTCTTCGCCGGATCCTGCTCCGACGACGACGACCACCACCACGGCACCAACGACCACGACCACTGCTGCTCCGACCACCACGACGACACTGCCCGCGACGACGACCACGCAGCCGGTCGAGACGACGACCACGCTCCCACTGCGGATCGTCGCAGCCACGGGCGAGCTCCCGCCGACGTTGCTCGGGGCGGTGGGCAGCCTGTACTCGGTGCTGGCCGACGAGAGAAACGATACGACCGAGCTGCCAGAGGGTCTCGTCGCTCATCTCGCGTCGCTCACCATGGACATCCCCGACACCGTTGCGGTGACCGCCGTGATCGCAGCCCTGCCGGACGGTGACAGCGTCGCCGTCGTTCACCGGGACGAGGACCTGTTGTTCGCCTACGAGGATGAGGGGGGCTGGCACATCGCAGGCGCACGCCTCAGCATCGGTCCGCCGTGGCTCGGGGACGAGCCACGGTTGATGCTCGTCCTCGGTTCTGACGCACGCGTCGGCCAGAACCAGCTGCGGTTCAGAGCCGACTCGATCCACATCCTGAGCGCCGCACCGAACCTCGCGGCCGGGGCCATCGTCGGGTTCCCCCGCGACTCATGGGTAGAAGGTCCCGAGGGCCTGAACAAGTTCGCTCACCACATGGCGGGCACCGGGCCCGAGGTGATGCTCGACATCGCCAGGGACCTCACGGGGCTCGACATCGAGGGCTACGTGGTCACCGGCTTCAAAGGCTACGCGGCACTGATCGACATCCTCGGTGCCCTGGTGATCGATCTGCCGACGAGGATGCGCACTGGCAACAACTGGAAGAACTTCGCAGCAGGGCCCCAGACCCTCAACCCGAACCGGGCGCTGCAACTCGCTCGGATCCGCAAAGGTCTCCCCGGAGGGGATTTTGCCCGCTCGTTCAACCAGGGCCTCATCATGCAGGCGGCCATGAGCCAGGTGCAGAACATGGGCATCGACATGCTGCCCCTCCTCCTCGTCGGCTTGCTTCAGAATGCGTGGACCGATCTCGACACGAGAGACCTGCTCACCTGGGCGGCGACCCTGTACTTCATGGAACCGGAGGATCTCACCAACATCGTGCTCTCCGGGATCGTGGCCAACATCCGGGGAGCATCCGTGGTGCTGCTGGACGAGAGCGCCGACGACGTTTTCGCCGACCTGAGCGACGGCATTCTCGAACCGGCACCATGACGTCGTCCGATGCGGGCCACCCGTGTCTCGCCTCGTCCTGCCCAAACCGGTGATTGGCTAGGGTCGGCTCATGGCGTATCTGCTCGTCACCGAGTGCCGGGTGCCTCTGGGGCGCATGCAGGACTTTGCCGCACAGGTCCAGCAGTGGGAGCAGGACGCAATGCAGCACCCGGATGCACCTCGTCACCATGCTGTCTACCTCGCAGCGGGAGAACCGGCCCGCGTCCTCGTACTCAGCGAGTTCTCGTCGCGGGACGCCGCGACGAGCTTCGAGCGG
>JBHHXA010000059.1:0-10184 GCA_046756805.1 Acidimicrobiia bacterium | reverse complement strand
CCGCCACGGCGTGGTCCTCGGCGGGGCAGCCCTCTGGCGGATCGACTCCGGCGACGACGCAACGAATGCTGCGGCGTGGGACTTCATGAAGTTCATGACGCAGGCGGACTCACAGGTGACGTGGCACACCGGCACCGGGTACTTCCCGGTCCTCAACACGCTCCAGGACAACCCGACGCCCGAGCTGTCGACGTTCTGGGACGAGAACCCGAACTTCGTGACGGCCATCGACCAGCTGGCCACCACGAACACGTTGAACGACGACGGGTCGACGAACTATGCAGTTCTCGGCGGACGGGCCGGGCCTTTCCCCGAGATTCGACGCATCATCGTCGAGGCGTACTCTGACGTCCTCGACGGGGGCAAGACGCCACAAGAGGCGCTCGACGCTGCGGCGGACCGCGCGAACCAGGCACTTACCGACTACAACGCGTTCTTCGAGTAAGCCAAGGGAACCTGACATGGGACCGGCCGGCGGCGACACCACGGCGCCGGCCGGTCCGCGTCTGCAACGGCTGCTGGTCGCCGCCGCGGCGATCGTTCTCGTGGCTTCCGCTTGCGGCAGCGACGACGATGACGGCACGGCAGCAACGAGCCCGGCAGCGGTAGCCGCCACGACGCTGCCCGCCGGAGAGGCAGCTCCTCTCGATGTGCAGGGTCATCGCGGCGCGAGGGGTCTGCGCCCCGAGAACACGCTGCCCGCGTTCGAGACGGCACTCGATCTGGGCGTGACGACGCTCGAACTCGATCTCCACCTGTCGGCCGACGGTCGCATCGTGGTCTGGCACGATCCGGAGATCGACGCCGACAAGTGCAGACTCGCCGACGGCGCCGCAGACGACGTGCCTGACCCCGACGACGTGCTCGTTCCTTCTCGAGATCGACGAATCCGTGCGCTCACCGTCGCCCAACTCGAGGGGTACCGGTGTGATCGCAATCCGGACGAGGGTCGGTTCCCGGACCAGACGGCCGAGCCAACGACGCTGGCGGCGGACTTCGGCATCGTGACGCTCGGGGAGCTGTTCGACTTCGTGGCCGGGTACGCGGTGTCCGATACGAAGACCGCGCAGCAGCGGCGGGAAGCAGCCGGCGTGATCTTCAACATCGAGACCAAGCGCAAGGTAGGCGAACCCGGAACGATCGGCGACGGGTTCGATGGTGTCAACGCCGGTCCGTTCGAGATGGAGATCCTGCGCGTCGTCGCCGAGCACGATCTCCGGAGCCGGGTCGTGATCCAGAGCTTCGACCACCGGTCTCTGTGGGCGGTTCACGCGCTGGATCCGGGCATCGCGCTCGCTGCGCTCAGCGTTCGTGAGGGAGTTGACTTCGGCGCCCTTGCTGCGAACGGAGCCACGATCTGGTCGCCGAACCAGGACGCCGTCACCGCGCAGCGCCTGGCCGATGCCCATGCCGCGGGGCTGTCGGTGATCCCGTGGACCGTCAACGGGCAGGCAGACATGGAGCGGCTCGTCGACCTCGGGATCGATGGGCTGATCACGGACCGGCCGGACCTGCTCCTCGAGATGGTGCGGGACGCATGAAACGCCCCCGGCTCAACAGGCGCCGGGTAGGGCTCGTCTCGATAGCCCTGAGCCTCGCTCCCGGGGCGTGCAGCGGGTCGGGTGACGAGGGAGAGGCGCCGCCGGGTCCTCCCGTGGTGCAAGTCGTCGCTCGTGGGTTGCTGAATCCGGTGGGTCTCGCCGCACACCCGGACGGCGGGATCCTCATCGCCGAGGAGGGCACCGGCGACGACGATCTGAGCGCCGGGGTCAGCATGCTCACGACAGACGGTCGCCTCGGCAGGATCGTGTCCGGCCTCCCGAGCGGTCGTGACGCTGGTGATCTGTCCGGCGCACCGCTCGTCGGCATCTCACCCGACGGCAGCCTCGGCTATGTGGGGCACTTCGGAGCGGGGTCGCTGCTCACGTTTCCCACAGACGGCCTGGAGCCCGAGACCGAGGCGAACCCCGCCCTGACCCCCGAAGGTCTCGGTGCGGCCATGGTCCCGCTGAACGAGGTCAGGGTGGTGAACCCGTTCGACATCGCCTTCGATACGGATGCCGTTCCCGTGGTCGCCGATGCCAGCCAGAACGGCGTGGCCACCGAGAACCCGGACGGCACGACGAGGTTCTTCCACCGATTCGGCGAACTGGAAGATCCGCAGGCGGACTTCCGGAAAATCGACGCCGTACCGACCGGCATCGCCCGGGTCGGTACCGAGTTCTACGTGACGTTGACGGGCGGGTGTCCCTACCCGAGGGGGTCGGGGCGGCTCGTCGCCATCGACCAGGAGCGCAACGAACGGGTCGTCGCCGCCGGCCTCAACATGCCCATCGATGTCGCGGAAGGTCCGGACGGAGTCATCTGGTTGCTCGAATTCGCCGTGTTCGAGCAGGGAGCCTCCTGCTTCACCGGCGAGGGCTATCGGCCCGGAACCGGACGTCTCAGCCGGATCGGCTCTCAGGGCGACGTCCAGGAGGTCCTGGATGGCCTCGACTTCCCCGGCGCCGTCCTACCGATCCCGGACGGCAGCCTCTACGTCAGCGAGATCTTCAGTGGCCGCATCCTGCATCTGTCGTGGCCAGAGGAACCCGGTCGCTGACCGATCGTCCCCGTCGTCTCGAGGGGTGGACGCTCTCAGCTGGAGGAGCCCCGCACGAGCCTACGCATCCTCGATGGCGCGATCGAAGTTCTCGACCGTGCCGATCTTGCTGTACGGGATGTAGGCCAGCCACCCGCCTTCGTCGTCGCTCACCCGAAGCACGACACCGCGCAACTCGAACTTGACGATCTCTCCCCGTTTGCCGTCCATCACCACGTCCTCGCCAACACGGAAGTTGTCCGCAAACACATACGAGACATAGGCGATTATGTCCCTGATCAGCGGTTGCGCTCCGAACGAGATCGCAAGTCCAATGACCCCCAGAGTCGCGAGGAGCGCGGCGATCTGGATCCCAACGGTGTCGAGAATGAGCAGGCCGGCCACGCCGACGAGCACCACTCGTAAGGCCGTGAACGCGACTTGCCGGAGCGACGCGACCCGATCCGCACCACCGCGATCGGCGCGGGCGAAAAACCGCCTCAGAACGATACCGAGCACGAAGTAGACGAGGACTGCGCCCAGCACGATCCCGCCTATGCGTGTACTCGTGAGCGTCCATCCGTCCAACACTGATCTCCCTTCGCCGTCCTGACTGACCTTACGATCCGAGAGCCAGATCGAGAGAGACCTTCAACGTCACGATCCGGCTTGTGGGACGCGGCACCGCCGAAGGAATAACGGCGCGGCGGCTTCGCTTACACCAGCGAAGGTCGCGCACGTCTCGAGGGTGTCGTAATGATGGAGATCGATCCGGACCATCCCGTGCTCGTTGCCCTCACGCTCGAGGGCTGCGGCAGCTGCGACTTCATGAAGCCTGTCGTCGCTGAGATAGGGAGAGAGAACGCAGCAGCGAAGCTGGAAGTCGTCCACGCCGACGTGTGGGACGACCCCCAGGCAGTTGTCGGCCTCCAGGCGTTGAGCCACCCGACCTTCGTCCTTTTCGTCGCCGGGCAGGAACAGGCCAGGCTCGCGGGACCAAGGACCAAGCGCCAGATGTTGCGCAAGCTCCTGCCACAACTCTACGCGGACGCCGAAGAGGCCACACGCCAATTGCAGCGGCAACTGAAGAATCCCGACGAGACGTTCCCTTCGAAGAAGTTCGGCGGCTTCGCGCTCTCGTCGAAGTCACAGAAGGTCGAGTACCTGAGGGAAGTGCCTCTGTTCGCGACCTTGAGCAAGCGTCAGCTCGGCCAGATCACGAAGTTCGCCGACGAGGTCGATGTCTCCGCCGCTCGGGTCCTTGCAGTACAGGATGAGCCCGGAGATCAGTTCCACGTGATCGTCCGCGGCAGCGCAACCGTCAGGAGGAGCGGCCGCAAGATCGCACAACTCGGCCCGGGTGACTTCTTCGGTGAGATGTCACTGCTCGACGGTGAGCCGCGCAGCGCCTCCGTCGAAACAGACGAGGATTCGGTGGTGATGGTCATCCGCCGCCGTGACTTCGACTATTGCCTCAACGAGCTTCCGGGTCTGGCACGCTCCATGTTGACGACCATGTCAAAGCGGCTCCGGGAAGCCGACCGCAAGCTCGTCGGCTAGGCGGACGAGGCATCTCCGGAGTAGACGAGCCGCTTCCGACGACCCGGCTCCGTAGGAACGGACGACCTATAGCATTCGCCTCCGAGGAGGATCTCATGGCCATGGCGTCCGGGGCCTCGCTCACCACAACCCCGATGGGCCGAGCCGCAGGTGCGGCGGTCGCTCTTCTTCTGATCGCTTCTGCGTGCTCTTCCTCGTCGGTTCCATCGACGGCATCCAGTTCGACGACGGCACCCAAAGGGCCAACCTCCGGCGTGACCTCGTCTTCGGTCGCCGAAGCAGTGGACCGCCCCAGTGCCATCGTCGTCGACACCGACATGGGTGCGGACGATGTGATGGCGCTTCTCTTCTTGCTCGAGCACCCGGCGGTTGATGTGCGTGCCATCACCGTTTCCGGCACAGGGCTCGTCCACTGCGACCCGGGAGTGAATCATGTCAGACGGCTGCTGGCCGTTGTCGGCGCGGGACATATCCCCGTTGCGTGCGGTCGAGAGACTCCACTCCAGGGTGATCGTGCCTTCCCCGACGCCTGGCGAGCCGATGCCGATCGACTCTATGGAGTCTCGCTGCCCGACGCTTCCGGCAAGACATCCGGGCTGACCGCGCCGGAGCTCCTGCTCTCGGTGCTCGAGTCATCCGCTGAAGACGTGACGGTGCTGACGCTCGGGCCACTCACCAACATCTCAGAGCTCCTCACGACGAGTCCCGACATCGTGGACGAGATCGACCTCGTCTACACGATGGGCGGAGCCCTCGACGTGCCGGGCAATGTCGCGGGCTCCGGTGCGGGATTCGACGACAATCCAGCGGCCGAGTGGAACTTCTTCATCGATCCCCGAGCGGCGCGTACCCTGCTCGAGTCGGGAGCGCTCGTCACATTGGTGGCGCTCGATGCCACCAACGATGTGCCGTTCACCCCCGAGTTCGCCGGCTTGCTCGCTGAGGCTCGTTCGACACCCGCCTCGGGTGTGGTGGCCGATCTCGTCCAGCAGAACGGGGCCCTCTTCGAGAGCGGATTCTTCATGTGGGACCCGCTGACGGCCGCGGTGCTCGCCGACGAGACGCTGGCCGTCTTCGAGATGCATACGGTCGCCGTTGTCGATGGTGGTGGCGCTGACGCCGGCAGCATCGTTGCGAGCCTGGACGGGGGTGTTCGTACCCGGGTGGCGGTAGCTGCGCTACGCGACCGATTCGAGAAGTTGCTCCTGGACACGCTTGCCCCGGATGCTGCGACCGTCGTCGGCGACGACGTCGACGCTACCGGGGAAACCGACGTCTACGGCGAGGCTGTCTGGGAATTCAGCTTTGGAGGCGAATACCACGACGAAGCCGGTGGATTGCACTCGTCGCCCGCCATCGCCGACGGGGTCGTGTACTTCGGCGGATCGAACGGGACCGCTTACGCCCTCGACCTCGAGACGGGGGATGAGATCTGGGCCTTTCCCGCAACCGACGAGGCCGCGATCACCGACTTCATCGCGCTCTCCGACGAAGCGGTCTTCTTCAAGGTGACCACCAACCCCGATGATCCGCCACTTCTGCTCCTGGCCGTCGACAGACACACGGGAGCCGAGCTGTGGCGATTCCAGCCACCAGGGGAAGAGGTGAGGGTTCGGAATCCGACCTTCGCAGACGGCGTCGTCTACACAGGGACGAACGAGTTCTTCTACGCACTCGATGCCGATACCGGCGATGTGCTGTGGCGGTTCCGGCCCGAAGGCGGGGCTCCCGGTCCCGCAGGCCCGGCCACGGTGGTCGACGGAGTCGTCTATTTCGGAACTCCCGCCGCGCTGCTGTACGCCGTCGACATCAACTCGCACGAAGAGCTGTGGCCGTTCCCAACGGGGCCCACCGCCACCGGAGTCGCATCAAGACCGACGGTTGATGACGGGGTGGTCTACTTCGGCAGTGACGACGCCATCTTCTACGCCGTCGATGCCTCTGACGGTTCCGAAGTGTGGCGATTCGAGGCACCCGGCCCGCTCCCGTCTTCGCCGGCAATTGGCGATGGTCGGGTCCTCTTTGGAGCCTTGCTGGTCGATGACGGAGGGTTGATTGCGCTCGACCAAGGCACCGGCGACGAGTTGTGGCGTTCGACAAGCGGATCGATCCTCTCATCACCGACCGTCGTCGATGGTGCGGCCTACGTCGGGAGCTTCGACGGCAACCTGTACGTCGTCGATGTCGCATCGGGAGAGCAGCTGTGGCGTTTCCGCACCGAAAGCCAGATCGCAAACTCCCCTGTCGTGGTAGATGGTGTCGTGTACTTCATGAGCGGGCTCACGTTCTACGCCGTCCGGGCTCCTTCCTGATGCTCGAAGCGGATCAGCGCGGCCCGCGCGACGCCTGCACGGCGTTCAGCCGGCCGGAGGACACTCGTCGAGGCCCAGGTACTGGCGACACTCTTCGGGCTCGAGACTCCGGTTGAGCCGATCCCGAGCCACGCTGGTCAACTCCGCGATGTCGAGGGCGTAGACCCGCACCGTGTCGTCGAAGCTCGACGTGGCCAGCCGGCTTCCGTCCGGGCTGAAGGCGAGTCCGGTGACGGTGTCGCTGTGACCCGTCAAGCTGAGCAGTTCCGCTCCCGAGGCAGCGTTCCACAGCTTCGTCGTCCCATCACCGCTCACCGTTCCGATGGTGGAGCCATCCGGGCTGAACGCGACCCCCCCGATGAGAGCGGAGTGGCCACGGAGCACCATCTCCACCTCGCCGGTGGCCAGCCCGAAGACATTGATCGTCCCTTCGGCGCTACCTGCTGCCAGCCGCAAGCCGTCGGGGCTGAACACAAGCGCACTAGCGATCGGGGGAGCGTCGAGGACCTGGAGCCGATTCCCGCTGATCGCGTCCCACACGATCACCGTCCCTTCGTCGGCTGCCGAGGCCACCAGCGTCCCCTGCGAATTGTACGCAACGACGCCGACGGGCTCTACCTGGTCACCGAGCTCGTGGACGATCTCCCCGGAGACGATGTCCAGGATTCGCGTAGCCCCGTCGGCTCCAGCGGTGGCGACACGTGAGCCATCCGGGCTGAGAGAAACCCCCAGGATGGGGGCAGGAGTCTTCAACGTGGTGATCTCCTCACCCGTGGCGACTGCCCACACTTTCACAGTCCCCGGGGCACCGGCGGCAACGACGAACGACCCATCCGGGGCGAAAGCGACCGTGCCCCTTCCTGGTGCGCCTCCGACCTGGGGGAGTACGATCGGCTCGACCGTAGCTGCTGCGTCCACTTCCCACAGCTGCACGCCTTTCTCAAACGAGTAGAAGGCGACCCGATCTCCGAGCGGGCTGTACGCCACCGCCCAGACTCCCGCGCCTGCGGTGCCGCTGGCGTCACCCGACGTGGTAGCGACTTCGCGGCTGCCGGCAGGTGATACGTCCCATACCCGGCCGGTTCCGTCGAGACTGGTAGAGAACACAAGACGGCCGTCGGGGTCGAAGGAGACGTCCGTGACCACCGCGGCATGGCCGTCCAGGGTGAGGAGCTCACGACCGCTCTCGAACCCCCAAATACTGACCGTCCCGTCTTCGCCGGCACTCGCGATGAGTTGACCTCCGGGGCTGAAACCGACGCGACAGACCTGGCCCGTCCCCTCCAACGTCCCGAGGGGGTCTACGCGTGTGGGCCCGGAGCCATCCGTCGCGTCCCAGAGGTTGAGCCCCCCGGCTCTGGACCCGGTGAGCAAGCGAGTGCCGTCCGGACTGAATGCGACAGAGCACAGCGGCGCACCTTCAGGTGAGATGACTTCGAAGATTTGCCGTTGGGCGGCGACGTCCCACACGACTGCGCTGGCACCGAAGACGGTCTGCGTCGTAGCCAGCCTGGCACCGTCCGGACTCCATGAGATCCCCGCGGCGTCGCCCACCCGGAAACGGGCGCGCTCTTCGCCGTTGTCGACGTCCCAAACCCTCACGTTCCCGTCGGAGCCGCTGGTTGCCAGCTGCCGACCGTCGGGGCTGAAGGCCACGCCAGCGACCCGCTCTCCGTCGTGCGCAAAGAGCGTGCGCAGCAGCAATCCGGAGGCAGCGGCCCAGATCCTCGCTGTGCCATCCTCGCCGGAGGTTGCCAACAAGGTGCCTTCACCGTTCAGTGCGACCTGGACGATGGGCCCATCGTGAGCCGACCGGGTATGGCGCACCTCCTGTTGGGATGCCGCATCCCAGAGGCGGGCGATGCCATCTCGACCGGCCGTCACGAGCAGCTCACCGTCCGCTGAGAACTCGCCCGCGGTGGCCGGTTCGAGAATGCCTTCGACTCGGGTGGCCTGGAGCGCTCGATGGAGGGCGTCCTCTACCTCTGGAAGCACCGGCTCTCCGAGCGAGAGAGCCTCGCTGGTCCCATGCAACGCGAGGAGGAGGGAGCGCTCCGGATCGACGTCGAGGTTGGCGATCGCCGCGGACGCAAGGCCACGTGCGGTCGCGATGCGCGTTTGTGCCTGAGCACGCTCGCTCTCGGTTCGAGCGCGCTCGCTCTCCGCGAGTGCCACTTCGCGCTGTTCATCCGCTTCGGACCGCTGGTTGAAGGCGAACACGGTGAGTCCACCCGCCACGACGGCGGCGACTGCGAGGACGACCACCAACCCACGGAGCCTGGCGACCGCCCGCCTCTCCAGGACCGCTTCCCTCGCCTGCTGCTGCTCCGCTGCGCGCTCTTGAGCGGTGCGCTGCGCAACCGACGCCTCGACGTACTCCCGCTCCCCCTGGGCCAGTGCAATGTCCGAAGTCTCCATCCAGGTCTCCACCCGCTCCAACCTTGCACCGGAGAGCAGAAAGCTCGCGTCGCGATCGGCGTCGGCCCACTCACCTGCGCCGACGGCGAGACGGCGGTGAAGACGGAGGTCGTCACGGGCGGAGTCGATCCACTCCCGGAGTCTGCGCCACTCCGTGAGAAGGGCCTCGTGGGCTACCTCGGCCGTCGGTCCTCGAGAGAGTGGGTCTCTATCGAAGGACAGCAATCGGGACCGACCGAAGGTGTCGAGCACCTCCTCCACGGGTGCGGGGTCGGCGCTGATGGTGGTGAGCTCCTCGCGCAACACCCTGCGGCGTGTGTCGCCCGTGCCCTCGCCGAGGGTCACGAGGCGGAGGAACACCTGGCGCGCGGCCGCCCGGGCATCCCCTTCGAGACCCTCGTAGAGCTCACTCGCGCGTAACGCCAGCGCCCCCTCGATGCCGCCGATGCCCTCGTATGCGGCCACCGTGAGCACGGCGTCTTCGCGGCGATCGTAGAGCTCGGTCAAGGCGTACTGAAGAAGAGGAAGAGAGCCCGGCTGGTCGGACACGCTGGCCACCATGTCTCCCACCAGACCGGGCTCGAATGACATCCCGGCGTGTTGCCCGGGCTCGATGATGGCCCGCTCGAGCTCCTCGCCGGTGAGAGGCGTGACAGCGACGAGTCCCGTCTTGATCAGCTCGGCGAACTCGGGATAGAGAAGCGGCTGGTCGAAGAAGTCCGCTCGCAGCGTGATGACGACGCGCAGCCGGCTCCGCTCCTCGGACGCGGCGGCCTGGAGGCCGGCAAGGAAGTGCCTGCGGACCTCGGTATCTGTCACGTGAGAGAAGACCTCCTCGAACTGATCGATGACCAGCACGAGCTCTGAGTCCCCCTCAGGCAGTATCCGCTTGACGGCTCGCGCCAAGCCGTGGTCATCGGTGCGCAGTTGCTCCAGCAACGTCGCGGGAGGGTTTATGGCGACCCTCAGCAACGCCGCCTCGAGCTCCTCGAACGGATGTGACCCCGGCACCATCTCGGTGAAGAACCAGTCCTCCCATCCGGCCACCGATCCGCCCCGCAGGCTCGGCAGCACACCTGCCTTGACCACACTCGACTTGCCGCTGCCGCTGGGACCGACGACCGCTACCAAGCGGTGCCGGCGCAGCGTCTCGACGATCTGGACGGTGAGTGCGTCCCGGCCGTAGAAGTCTCCGGTGTCGGTCTGCTGGAAGGCCCGCAAGCCCTTGTAGGGGTTACGGGAGGCGATCGTGACGGCGGTCCGCCTGCCAGCGGGCGTCTCAGCCAGGACATCGAGGTCGGAGAGCAGGGACC